>JAEVYS010000097.1 GCA_023392635.1 Actinomycetes bacterium
GTTCCTAACTCGGTCCGCGGACCGAGTTAGGAACCGTCCCCAATTCGGTCCGTCAGAGGGGGGCGAAGTAGCTGAGGACCTCGTCGCGCGACACGTCCTCGACGCGGGCGTGTGACCAGCGCGGGGAGCGGTCGCGGTCGACGAGCTGGGCCCGGACGCCTTCGGCGAAGTCGGGGCCCGTGGCCAGCCGGACGGCGAGGCCGAGCTCCTGGGGGAGCAGTTCCGGCAGGGATGCGACCGCCGCAGCCCGGCGCAGCGCCTCCAGTGTCACCGCCACCGAGAGCGGGCAGCGGGCGCGCAACTCCGCTGCGGCGTCGCGGGCCACCGGGTCCGCGCAGGCCTCCAGCCGGCCGAGGATCTCGGCCGGGTCGTCGCCGGCGTAGCACTCCGCCACCCAGGACGCGTCGAGGCCCGCGTCCGGTTCGGGAGCGGGACCCTCCACCTCGTCGGCCAGGCCGAGGCGGACCGCGTCGGTGGCGTTCACGGTCGCTCCGGTGAGTGCCAGGTGCGTGCCGATCTCCCCCGGCATCCGCGCCAGCAGCGGGGTCATGAACACGTCAGGGAACAGGCCGATCTGGGTCTCGGGCATCGCGAGGCGGCTGCTCGCGTCCACGACCCGTTGCGACCCGTGGGCGCTCAGGCCCAGCCCGCCGCCCATCGTGATGCCGGTCATGACCGCCCGGTACGGCTTGGGGAACGCTGCCACCAACAGGTCGACCCCGTACTCGGTGCTGAAGAACTCCTCCACGTCACCGCCGCGCAGCGCGCGTTCGCGCAGCGCCCGGACGTCCGCTCCCGCGCACAGGCCGCGCTCGCCGGCGCCCCGCAGTTCCACGGACCTCACCCGCTCGTCCGCGGCGAACTCGTCCAGCACGACCCAGAGCGTGTGCATCATCGGGACGGTCAGCGCGTTGATCTGGCGCGGGCGGTTCAGCGTGATCCGGCCCACCCCGTCGGAGACCTCGACGAGCAGTTCGTTGTCCTCCATCAGGTCCCTTCGTCACCACCGGCCGCGGCCAGGTGCAGCTTTCGTTCCTGGGCGTGCCGGTAGAGCAGCACGAGCATGAGGGCGAGCGCGGCGAAGCCGAGCGCGACCGCGTCATTGCGCCAGGCCAGGTTGCCTGCGCCGTAGGCGAGCAGGACGGTGGTCACGGTGACCGCCGTCCCGGTGATCCGCTCGGTGGGCTTGGTGAGGGGCAGGAGCAGCCCGCCCCAGGTGAGGTACCAGCTGTTCAGGGCGATGCCGCCGAAGGCGAACACCAGGTAGGCCCAGCTCAGGAAGGTGACCGGCCGCCGGCGCCCGACGGTCAGTCCCAGCCACGCGATGACCACGGCCGTCAGCCCGAGCCCGAGGTAGCGCACGACGTCCATGACCACCTGGCCCGCCTCCGGGAGGCCGAGGAAGTCCAGCGCGTACTTCAGGCCCGCCCCGACCAGGGTGAACGGAGCGAGCGTGACCACGCGACCCGGGACGTCGGCGGCGCCGATCCAGCCGAAGCCGAGCCCGCTGGCGAGTGAGATCGCCACGAACGTCGCCACCGACACGCCCAGCGAGAGCGTGAGGCGGCCCAGCGCCCGGGACGTGTCGGGCCATTTCAGCGTTCGCCACGGGTGCCCGATCAACGCGACCGGATAGAACGCGAGGATCGCCGGCTGCTTGATGCACGCCGCCACGCCGACCACGATCGCCGCCCACCAGAACGTGCCCCTGAGCGCCAGCCAGAGGGCCAGCACCACCAGCCCCATCATCAGGGCGTCGTTGTGCGCGCCCCCGACGAGGTCGATGATCACCAGCGGGTTCACCGTGGAGAACCAGGCCGTCATCTGGACGTCCGCGCGCATCCGCACGGCGATCCTGGGCAGGAAGTACGCGATCAGCGCCACGCCGAGCAGCGCGGGGATGCGCATCGCCACGGCGGAGTAGTACGGGTTGTTCCCGGCCAGGATCACGAGGCCGTGGAACATCTCCAGGCTCAGCGGCGGGTACATCGCCGTGGTGTAGCGCCACAGCCACGCGGCCTGGTCCGCGAACTGGCCGGGCAGCACCGAGATCGGGTTGGTGTACGGGTTCAGCCCGTTGCGCAGCAGCCAGCCCTCCGCCGCGTAGGCGTACGCGTCATGGCTGAAGATCGGCGGCGCGAGGACCAGCGGCAGGCTCCACAGCAGGGTGATCGGCCAGTGCTTGACCTCGTGGTAGAGGCTGGGACGCAGCTTGAACCACGCCTCCACCAGCAGGGCGACGCCGGCCACCACCAGGGCGGTGCCGAACGCCTCGGCGGGCCAGTTGTCCAGCCCCAGCGCGCGGATGGGGTCCCACAGCGGGCTCGCCTGCGGCAGGTAGGCCGGCGTGAGCGAACCGAGGAAGAGCAGGGCCGAACCCAGCAGGCCACGACGCACGGGACGGTACTGCCAGGCCCTGGCGACGTCGCCGCGCCAGCCGGCGATCCGGGCGCGCCAGTAATCGGGCCGGGCGCGCCGGTCCGCTCCACGTCTGCCCGTCGGCCTCGTCTTCTGGGTGGTCACCGCCAGTGTTCCGCCCTTGCTGGTGGCACGCAGGCAGCTTACCGAGGACCGGCGAACCGGGCTCCGCACGGCCCGCCCGCGGAGCAGTTCGTCCGTCCTGCCGTGCGCGTGCCCGGTTGCACGCCCATCCGTCGCGTCAGGCCCGAGCCGGTGGGTAGATTCTGGGGGGACGGGACGCGAGGCACTCGAGCAGGAGGTCGGCATGGAAAAGCGCAGGCTCGGCAGGATCGGGCACGACACCTCGGTGCTGGTCTACGGAGCGGCCGCCCTGGGGGAGGTCAGCCAGCAGGTTGCGGACGAGTCCCTCGAGCAGGCGCTCGCCGCGGGTATCAACCACCTCGACACGGCTGCCTCCTACGGTCACGCCGAGGAGCGGATGGGGCCGACCGTCGAGCGGGTGCGCGACCAGGTGTTCCTGGCCACCAAGTCGACGCAACGCCGCGCCGAGGACGCCTGGCGCGAGCTCAACCGGTCGCTGGAGCTGCTGCGCACCGACCACATCGACCTGTGGCAGGTGCACGCCGTCTGCGACCTCCCGGAGCTGGAAGCGGTATTCGCTCCCGGCGGCGCGATCGAGGCGTTCGTACGGGCGAAGGACGAAGGCATCGTGAGTTGGGTGGGCATCACCGGCCACACCGAGCAGGCGCCGGTCGTCCACGCGGAGGCCCTGCGTCGCCACGACTTCGACTCCGTCCTGACGCCGGTCAACTACCACCTGTACACGGCTGACCCGGAGTTCCGCGAGAACTTCGACGTGCTGTACTCCCTGGCGGAGGACCGGGACGTCGCCCTGCGCACGATCAAGGCGACGGCCCGCAAGCCGTGGACGGGCGAGCACCGGCTCGCGACCTGGTACGAGCCGTTCACCGAGCCGGAGGACATCCGCGCGGCCATCTCGTGGGTCCTGGGGACGTTCGGGTACATCGCCGGACTGCCGACGGCAGGCGAGACCACCCTGCTGGGCAAGGCGCTGGCCGCGGAGGCCCACCGCATGGACCTGGACGAGGCGAGCGCCCACCTGGCCGCGGTGTCGGACTACCGCACGATCTTCGTGTAGGCGGCCGGCGACCCGGACGTGCCGCTCATCGCCGCACCGGCGCCGTGCTGGCCCGCAGCACGAGGGAGGGCACGCGCCGCAAGGGGTTCGGAGCCTCCTCGTCCCCGAGGACGGCCAGCACGACCTCCATGGCGTCGCGACCCAGCTGGGCGAAGTCCTGGTGCATCGTGGTGAGCGGCGGGGAGAAGTGGGCGGCCTCCGGGACGTCGTCGAAGCCGATCACGCTCACCTGGTCCGGCACGGTCCGTCCACCCTCGGTGAGCGCGTGGATGAGGCCGAGTGCCATCTGGTCGTTGCCGCAGAACACCGCGGTGAAGGAGTCCGCGAGCAGCCGCCGTCCCGCCTCGTAGCCGGACGCCGCCGACCAGTCGCCGAGGATCGGCTCGTGCGCGACCAGTTCGTGCTCGCCCAGGGCGTCACGCCAGCCCCGGATCCGCTCCAGCGCGTCCATCGACTCCACGGGCCCGGCGACGTGGCGGATCTCGGTGTGGCCCAGGTCGATGAGGTGGCGCACGGCCCGGCGTGCGCCGGCGTACTGGTCGAGGGAGAGCCGGTGCTGTCCCCCCGCCTGGGAGGCCACGGCGAGGAACGGGACCCCGAGGTCCATCCCCTCCAGCAGCCCGAGGGTCGACCGGTTCGTGGTGATCAGGACGATCGCCTCCACGTTCTGCCGTACCAGCGTCTCGGCCGCCTGGCGCAGCGCGGCGGCGTCGGCGGTGAGCAGGCTGGCCATGATCACCGCGTAGCGTTCCTCGCGCGCCGCCTCGTTGAAGTAGACCGCCGTCGTGGACGGGCCGAACTCCGGCAGGCCGGTGGTGATCAGGCCGATCGTCCGCGACCGCCTGGTGACGAGTGCCCGCGCCGCCGGAGAGGGAATGTAGCGAAGCTGCTGGATCGCCCGCTCCACGCGCTCGCGCGTCGCCGGCCGCACGTTGGGCAGGTCGTTGAGCACGCGGGAGACGGTCTGGTGCGACACCCCGGCCAGGCGCGCCACGTCGAAGATCGTGGCCGCCTTGGCGCGTACCTCTTCGCTCGTCACTGTGCCTGCTTCCGGCCCGCGCGGGGCGGGCGGTTCCCGGGAATCGATCGTATCGACAGCGGTCAGGTCCGCCGGGATGTCAGCACCTTCTGCAGGATGATGAAGACCAGCAACAGCGCGCCGATGAAGATCTTCGTCCACCACGAGCTGAGGGTGCCCTCGAAGCTGATGATCGTCTGGATCAGGCCAAGGACGAGGACGCCGAGCGCCGATCCGAGCACGAAGCCGTACCCACCGCTCAGGAGGGTGCCGCCGATCACGACCGCAGCGATCGCATCCAGTTCGGTCCCGACCGCGGTGAGGGCGTAGCCGGACAGCGTGTAGAACGCGTAGAGCACGCCCGCGAGGCCCGAGCAGAACCCGCTGATCACGTACACCAGCACCTTCGTGCGCGACGTCGGCAGGCCCATCAGCATGCTCGACTGCTCGCCTCCGCCGATGGCGTACGCGGTGCGTCCGAACCGGGTGTACTGCAGCACCCACACCCCGACCACGAGGACCAGGACGGCCACGATCACGCTCGGAGTGATGCTCAGGCGGTAGCCCAGGGAGATCCGGGTGTTGGCCATCGCCACGAAGAACGGGTTGTCGATCGTGATCGACTCCTTCGCGATGATGTAGCACAGCCCCCGGGCGAGGAACATCGCAGCCAGCGTCGCGATGAACGGTTGTACGTCGAACAGGTGGATCATCAGCCCGACGAGCAGGCCGAGGGTCGACGTCGCCAGCAGGATCAGCAGGATCACCAGCACCGGGTCCCAGCCGTTCTGCAGCAGCCGGGCGGCGATGATCGTGGAGAGGGCGACCACGGCGCCGACGGACAGGTCGATGCCGCCGGTGATGATGACGAACGTCATCCCGACCGCGAGCACGATGAGGTAGGCATTGTCGATGAGCAGGTTCAGGAACACCTGACCGTTGAGGAAGCCGCGGTAGCGCATCCCGCCGACGACGAACATCAGCAGGAACAGCACGGTGGTGACCAGTACCGGTCCCGACTTGGGGCTGGTGAAGACGTCCACGACGCGGTCCCACGCCCGGCGGACCGCGGGCCGACCCTCCAGCACCGCGGCGGTCATCGGGCCACCGCCGCTTCGGAGCCGGATGCGGCCGGTGCCTTCGCCACCCGTGTTCGTCGTCGGGAGAGCGCCCGCGACGTGGTCGGCGACTGCAGCAGGCACACCGCGGTCACCACGGCCGCCTTGAAGACCATGGTGGCGATGGGCGGGATGCCGACGGTGTAGACGGTGGTCACCAGCGTCTGGATGACCAGCGCTCCGACGAGCGTGCCGGTGAGGGAGTAGCGGCCACCGGCCAACGACGTCCCGCCGATCACGACGGCCAGGATCGCGTCCAGCTCGATGAACAGGCCCGTGTTGTTCGCGTCCGCGGCGGTCTGGTTGGAGGTGAGCACGAGCCCGGCGACGCCGGCCAGTACGGCGCACGCGGCGTAGACGGTGAACAGCAGGCCGCGCGCCCGGACGCCGGCCTGCCGGCTGGCCTCGGGGTTGATGCCGACGCTCTCGATGAGCAGGCCGAGCGCCGTCCTGCGGGTGAGCAGCGCGACCAGGCCGAGGATCACGGCCGCGAGGACGGTGGCGAACGGGACTCCGAGCAGGAAGCCGGAGCCGACGAACTTGAAGGGTGCGCTCTCCACGGTGAGGATCTGGCCCTCGGTGATCAGCATCGCGATGCCGCGTCCGGCGGTCATCAGGATCAGCGTGGCGATGATCGGCTGGATGCCCAGCACCGAGACGAGGGCGCCGTTCCAGACCCCCATGATGAGCGAGAGCACCAGCGCCGTACCGATCGCACCGAGGACGACGCCGGGGTCGTCGGGGTTGCTGGACCCCAGGATCATCGAGCAGGCGACGGCGCCGGCGATGGCGCACACCGAGCCGACCGACAGGTCGATGCCACGGGTGGCGATCACCAGGGTCATGCCGACGGCGATGATCAGGGTGGGCGCGCCGTTGCGCAGGATGTCGATGATGCTGCCGAAGAGGTGGCCCTCCGAGTTCACCGTGATCGACAGGAAGCCGGGGACGGCCACCACGTTGACGATGAGGAGGATGACGAGCAGCGCCAGCGGCCAGAACAGCCGGTGCACCAGGGCTCGGGTGATGACGTTCCTCATGATGCGGCTCCGGTCTCCTCGGTCTCGGCGGCGCCCTCGGCGATGAGGGCCAGCAGGTCGTCGACGTCGAGGTCGTCGTTGACCAGGTCGGCCACCTTCTTTCGGTCCCGCAGGACCACGATCCGGTGGCTCAGCCGCAGCACCTCCTCGAGTTCGGCCGAGATGAACACGACGCTCATGCCGTTCTCGGCGAGGCTGTACACCTGCTTCTGGATCTCGGCCTTGGCACCGACATCGATGCCACGCGTGGGTTCGTCGAGGATCAGCAGCCGGGGCGCGATCGCGAGCCAGCGCGCCAGGAGGACCTTCTGCTGGTTGCCGCCGGACAGGTTGCGGACGAGCGCGTCGGCGCCGGGAGTCTTGATGTTGAGGGCCTCGATGTAGCTCGCGGCCAGTTCGTCCTGCCGCTTGCGGGGAATGGGACGGAACCACCCGCGGTCGGCCTGCAGCGCCAGGATGATGTTGTCCCGCACGCTCAGCTCGTCGACGATGCCCTCGGCCCTGCGGTTCTCCGAGGAGTAGGCGATGCGGTGCTTGATCGCCTGGCGCGGGGTACGCAGCCGTAGCGGCTGGCCGTTGACGGTCAGCTGCCCGCCGTCGGCACGGTCGACGCCGCCGATGAGCCTGGCCACCTCGGTGCGACCCGAGCCGAGGAGCCCGGCGAACCCGACGACCTCGCCCTCCCCCACGGTCAGGTCGACGGGCGCGATCGCGCCCTTGCGCGCGATCGCCTTCGCAGAGAGGAAGGGGACGGGGCGGCCGGCCGCCTCCTCGGTGCGACCCGAGGACTGGACGCGGTTCTGCAGGTCGTCCAGCGCCGACAGTTCGCGCCCGATCATGGCCTGCACGAGGTCGATCCGCAGGAGTTCGTGCGTGAGGTACTCGCCCACCAGCTGGCCGTTGCGCAGCACGGTGAGCCGGTCGCTGATCTCGTAGACCTGGTCGAGGAAGTGGCTGACGAACAGGATCGCCACGCCGGATTCCTTGAGCGTGCGGATGACGCGGAAGAGTTCGGCGACCTCCTCCAGGTCGAGGCTGGAGGTGGGCTCGTCGAGAATGAGGACCTTGGCGTTGATGTCGATCGCACGCGCGATCGCGACGAGTTGCTGGACGGCGAGCGAGTGCGAGTTCAGCAGCGACGACGGGTCGATGTCCAGGTGCAGGCTCTCCAGCGTCTGCGCGGCCCGGCGCCGCATGGCGCGCCAGTCGATGCCGCCGAAGCGGCGCGGCTCGCGTCCCAGCATGACGTTCTCGGCGACCGAGAGGTTCGCCAGGAGGTTCACCTCCTGGTACACGGTGCTGATGCCGGCGGCCTGCGCCTGCGCCGGCCCGGTGAAGGTGACCTGCTCGCCGGCCAGGCGGATCACTCCGCTGTCGACGCTGTACACGCCGGTCAGGGCCTTGATCAGCGTCGACTTGCCGGCGCCGTTCTCCCCCATCAGCGAGTGCACCTCGCCCGGGAACATGCGGAAGTCGACGCCGTCCAGCGCCTTCACTCCCGGGAACGCGATCGAGATGCCGTGCATCTCGACCACGGGGGCCGGAGCCCCGCCGACCACCGCCGGCGCATCCGCGACCGCCTGGGATTCCTGTGTCATCTGTCCTCGCTCCGGTGCATGCCCATCATGACGCCCCGCCCCGGGCGGGTGCGCGAAGGACGCGCACCCACCGTGGGGCGGGGAACCGTGGGGTCAGGGCTCAGTACTTGCGGTTGGGCAGGGCCTCCTTGGCCTGGTCGGTGGTGAAGGTCGTCTCCTCGGTGACGATGCGCTTCTCCACCGGCTGGCCGGCGTTCAGCTTCTTGACGATGTCGATCAGCTGCTTGCCCAACAGCGGCGAGCACTCGACGATGTAGTTGATCTTGCCCTCGCTCAGGGCCTGCATGCCGTCGTGGACAGCGTCGACGGTGATGATCTTGATGTCCTTGCCCGGAACCTTGCCTGCCGCCTCGATGGCCTCGATGGCGCCCAGGCCCATGTCGTCGTTGTGGGCGTAGACCACGTCGATCTTCGACTGGGACTTCAGCATGGCTTCCATGACCTGCTTGCCGCCGGCTCGCGTGAAGTCGCCGGTCTGGCTGGCGACCACCTTCAGGTTGGACGCGGACGCGATCGCGTCGGCGAACCCCTTCGCCCGGTCAATGGCCGGAGCGGAGCCCGTGGTGCCTTCGAGCTGGACGATGCTCACCGGATCAGACTTGCCCTCGTACTGCTTGACCAGCCACTCACCGGCCTTCTTGCCCTCGGCGATGAAGTCGGAACCGAGGAACGTGACGTAGAGCGAAGTGTCCTTGGAGTCGACCGCACGGTCGGTGAGGATCACCGGGATGTTGGCGGCCTTGGCCTCGTTCAGGACGGCGTCCCAGCCGGTCTGGACGACCGGCGAGAAGGCGATGTAGTCCACGTTCTGCTGGATGTAGGACCGGATGGCCTTGATCTGGTTCTCCTGCTTCTGCTGGGCGTCGGAGAACTTCAGCTGGATGCCCGACTCCTTGAAGGAGTCCTGGATGTCCTTGGTGTTCGCGGTGCGCCAGCCGCTCTCCGCGCCCACCTGGGCGAAACCGACGACGATCTGGTCGAGCGGCTTGTTGGCCGCGCCGCCGTTGCCGTTCGCCGCCGGGGTCGCCCCGCTCGCGCAGGCCGTGAGTGCCACGGCCAGTGCACCGGCTGCGAAGAGACCGATGGTCTTCTTCATGTCACAAACCTCCTTGTTCGCACCGGCGGTAGAGCCTGCGAGCCTCCGAACCGGACGGCCACCCTCGGCCGTGGCAAGAATGTTAGGGCTCACATGTGAGCCCTAACAATGGTACCGTGATGACCGTTATGAAGTCGTTACCTTCTCCTTCTGCCCGACCCAACGGCGGTTTCGGGACGGGAATCGCGGTCCGGGTCGGTCCTGGCCCCGGGGAGCCGGCGGGGTGACACAGGCAGTGAGGTGATCGTTCACAATCAGAAAGGTGGCTCCATGGCCGGCACGACGTCTCATCGGGTCATCCGCCTTGAAGGCGACGGAGTCAGGGTCGCGCTGCTGGCCCTGGGGGCGACGCTGCGGCGGTTCGAGGTGGAGCTTCCCGGCGGCCGCTGGCGCAACATCGTCCTCGGCTCAGCGCGCGTCGAGGGATACCTCGACGCCAACCGCTACCTGGGCATGACCGTCGGCCGGTTCGCCAACCGGATCGCCGGTGCCCGGTTCACCCTTGACGGCAGGGAGTTCCGGCTCGACGCGAACGAGCCTCCCAACCAGCTCCACGGGGGCACCGACGGCTTCCATGCCCGGGTCTGGGACGTGGAGGAGCACGACGGCCGGGCCGTCGAGTTCCGGCTCACCAGCCCGGACGGCGACCAGGGCTACCCCGGGCGAGTACAGGTGTCGGCCCGCTACGAGCTGGTTCCCGGCGGCGCGCAGGTCACCTATCGCGCGACGACCGATGCCCCCACCGTGGTGAACCTGACCACCCACCCCTACTTCAACCTCGACGGCGAGGGCGCCGGGAACACCGACCGGCACGAACTCACGGTGCACGCCGCCCGGTTCACGCCCAACCACCCCGACGGCATCCCGACCGGTGAGGTCCGCAGCGTCGAGGGTTCGGCCATGGACTTCCGTGCCGGCCGCAGCCTCGGCCCCGCCCGGGAAGCCGCCGAGACGGAAGGGCTGACCCGCCGGGGCGGCTTCGACCACAACTTCGTCGTGGATGGCGCGGGCATGCGCGAGCACTGCCGGCTCGTCGGCCCGGACGGCCTGGCGCTGACCGTCAGCAGCGACCAGCCGGCACTGCAGGTGTACGGCGGCGACCACTTCGACGGCACTCAACTCGGCACGTCGGGGATGCCCTACCAGCGGCGCGCCGGCGTGGCGCTGGAGACCCAGCACTACCCCGACTCCCCCAACCAGGCGCACTTCCCCAGCACGGTGCTGCGCCCGGGCGAGGAGTACGTCACGACCACGCGCTGGGCGCTCAGCCCGGCGTGACGCCTGTCGCTCGTCCCACCATTCGGGCCGAATCGGTCCACGCACCGGACATGTGATGCGGGGCGGCCGGGGGGCGCGTGTTAAGGTCGGCCCCATCATGAGCGAACCGACCTTCGTGGTGCCCGCGCTGAGGAATAACAGCGCCGGTTCGATGTGTTGCGCGTGTTGACGCGCCCGTAGATCCCAAGTGGAGAGACCCGGGCTCCGAAAGGCCGGGTGAGGCGCCGTACCTCTGCTGGCCACGAAGCCCCCAGACCAGTGAGGAAGCATGACCAGCAGCGCCCGGGAACCCCGGTCAAGCGGCCAGTGGGCCGTCGACGGCCACGCCCCGCTGAACCACAATGAGGAATTCAAGGCGGACGACAACGGCCTGAACGTCCGCCAGCGGGTCATCGACACCTACTCGCGCCACGGCTTCGACTCGATCCCCGCCGACGACCTCCACGGGCGCCTGCGCTGGTGGGGGCTGTACACGCAGCGGCGCCAGGACATCGACGGCAGCCGCACCGCCAGCCTGGGTCCGGACGAGTTGAGCGACCGCTACTTCATGATGCGCGTCCGCCTCGACGGGGGCGCCATCACCACCGACCAGTTGCGCACCCTCGCCACGATCTCCACCGACTACGCGCGGGACACCGCCGACATCTCCGACCGCCAGAACATCCAGTACCACTGGATCGAGATCGAGAAGGTCCCCGAGATCTGGGCCCGCCTCGAGGCGGCCGGCATGCAGACCACGGAGGCCTGCGGTGACACGCCACGGGTGATCCTCGGCTCGCCGGTCGCCGGGATCGCCGCCGACGAGATCATCGACCCCAGCCCGGTCATCGCGCAGATCGTGGAGCGCTTCATCGGCGACCCCGAGCTGTCCAACCTGCCGCGGAAGTTCAAGTCGGCCATCACCGGCCACCCCAGCCTGGACGTGGTCCACGAGATCAACGACATCTCGCTGGTCGGCGTCGTCCACCCCGAGCTCGGTCCCGGCTTCGACCTGTGGGTCGGCGGCGGCCTGAGCGTCGCGCCCCGGCTCGCCGAGCGCCTCGGCGCCTTCGTCACCGCCGAGCAGGCGCCCGACGTGTGGCACGGGGTCATCTCGATCTTCCGTGACTACGGGTACCGCCGCCTGCGCAACAAGGCCCGGCTGAAGTTCCTGCTCGCGGACTGGGGCCCGGCACGATTCCGCCAGGTGCTCGAGACCGAGTACCTGGGTTATGCGCTCGCGGACGGCCCCGCGCCGGCGCCCGCGAGCGCTCCCGGGGACCACGTCGGCGTGCACGCCCAGAAGGACGGCCGGCTCTACGTGGGGCTCGCCCCCACCGTCGGACGCGTCTCCGGCACCATCCTCGGTTCGCTCGCGGACGCGGCCGAGGCCGCCGGCTCTCACCGGGTCCGCTTCACCCCGCACCAGAAGGTCCTGGTGCTCGATGTGGACCCCGACAGGCTGGACGCCCTGCTCTCGGCCGCGGAGTCGCTCGGCCTCACCGCGAACCCCAGCCCGTTCCGCCGCTCCACCATGGCCTGCACCGGCATCGAGTACTGCAAGCTCGCCTTCGTCGAGACCAAGCAGACCGCTGCCCACACCATCACCGAGCTGGAGCAGCGGCTCGACGGCGTCGAACTCGATCGCCCGATCAGCCTCCACGTCAACGGCTGCCCCAACTCCTGCGCCCGGATCCAGGTGGCCGACATCGGGCTCAAGGGCCAGCTGATGAAGGGGGCGGACGGCACCGAGGAGTTCGCCTACCAGGTCCACCTGGGTGGCGGGCTGGAGTCCGCCGACCGGGAGGACGCCGGCCTCGGGCGCACCGTCCGCGGCCTGAAGGTGACCGCCACCGACCTGCCCGACTATGTCGAACGCGTCACCCGCGCGTTCGTGGCCGCCCGCGAGCCCGGCGAGACCTTCGCCGCCTGGGCCCACCGCGCAGAGGAGGACGCGCTGCGATGACCGCCACCCTGACCACTCACGGCCCGGGCCGAACCCGCACCGTCGACGAGCTCCGCGCGCTCGTCGAGCAGGCCCAGGTCGACCTCGAGGGCGCGGACGCCACCCGGGTCGTCGCCTGGGCTGCCGAGCACTTCGGGCGTTCGCTCGCTGTCGCCTGCTCGATGGCCGGCGACACCGTCCTGCCCCACCTGGTGTCCCAGGTGGCACCGGGCGTGGACGTGCTGTTCCTCGAGACCGGCTACCACTTCGCCGAGACGATCGGTACGAGGGACGCGCTGGCCAGCGTCATCGACGCCCGCATCATCGACGTCCTCCCGCTGCAGACGGTCGCGGAGCAGGACGCCGAGTACGGGGAGAAGCTCCACGACCGCAACCCGACGCTGTGCTGCCAGCTGCGCAAGGTCGACCCGATCAACGCCGAGCTCGCCGGCTACGAGGCGTGGGTCACCGGCATCCGCAGGGAGGACAACGCGCTGCGGGCGAACGCCAGGCTCGTCGAGTGGGACGCCACGCACCAGATGGTGAAGGTCAACCCCATCGCCGCCTGGACCTTCGACGAGCTCCTCGACTACGCCGGCACGCACTCCGTCCCGATCAACCTGCTGCTCACCGACGGGTACCCCTCGATCGGCTGTGCCCCCTGCACGCGCCGCGTCGAGCCGGGTGAGGACCCCAGGGCCGGCCGCTGGGCCGGGCTCGCCAAGACCGAATGCGGGCTGCACCTGTGAACCACCTGGACCTTCTCGAGGCCGAGGCCATCCACATCATCCGCGAGGCCGTCGCCGAGCTCGAACGCCCCGTGCTGCTGTTCAGCGGCGGCAAGGACTCCGTGGTGCTGCTGCACCTCGCCGGGAAGGCGTTCTGGCCCGGGCCGGTGCCGTTCCCGCTGCTGCACGTCGACACCGGCCACAACTTCCCCGAGGTGCTGGCGTACCGTGACGCGGTCGCCGCGCGCCTCGGCCTGCGGCTGATCGTGGCCAGGGTGCAGGACTACATCGACGACGGACGCCTGCTGGAGCGGCCCGACGGCACCCGCAACCCCCTGCAGACCCAGCCGCTGCTGGACGCCATCGCCGAGCACCGCTTCGACGCGGTCTTCGGGGGCGGGCGCCGCGACGAGGAGAAGGCCCGCGCCAAGGAGCGCGTCGTCAGCCTGCGGGACGAGTTCGGCCAGTGGGATCCGCGCAACCAGCGTCCGGAGCTGTGGGACCTCTACAACCCGAGGCACCGCCCGGGAGAGCACGTCCGTGTGTTCCCGATCAGCAACTGGACCGAGCTCGACGTCTGGCACTACATCGCCGCAGAGGAGATCGAGCTGCCGAGCCTGTACTACGCCCACGACCGGGACGTGTTCGACCGTGACGGCATGTGGCTGGCGGTCGGGCCGTACAGCCGGCCGCGGGAGGACGACCTCGTCCGGACGCTCCAGGTGCGCTACCGCACCGTCGGGGACATGTCGTGCACGGGAGCGATCGAGTCCGACGCCGGCGACGTCCGGGCCGTGCTCGCCGAAGTGGCCGCCACCCGGATCACCGAGCGGGGCGCCACCCGCGCCGACGACCGCCTGACGGAGGCCGCCATGGAGGACCGCAAGAAGGAAGGCTACTTCTGATGGGCGTCACCGAGCTCGCCAGGCCCACCACGAGCCTGCTCCGCCTGGCCACAGCCGGCAGCGTCGACGACGGCAAGTCGACCCTGGTCGGCCGCCTCCTGCACGACTCGAAGTCGGTGCTCGCCGACCAGCTGGCCGCCGTCGAACGCGTCAGCCAGGCCAAGGGCCTGGGCCACGTCGACCTCGCCCTGCTCACCGACGGCCTGCGGGCCGAGCGGGAGCAGGGCATCACGATCGACGTCGCCTACCGCTACTTCGCCACGCCGGCGCGCACGTTCATCCTCGCCGACTGCCCCGGCCACGTGCAGTACACCCGCAACACGGTCACCGGCTCGTCCACGGCCGACGTGCTGGTGCTGCTCGTGGACGTGCGCAAGGGGGTACTGGAGCAGACCCGGCGGCACCTGGCCGTGGCGGCACTGCTGCGTGTGCCCACGGTGGTCGTGGCCGTCAACAAGATCGACCTGGTCGACTACGCGGAGGCCCCGTACGCCGCGGTCGCCGACCAGCTCGCCGCGATCGCTGCCGGTGTCGGCATCTCCGACGTACGCACGCTGCCGGTCTCCGCACTGGCCGGCGACAACGTGGTGACCCGCTCGGAGCACACCCCGTGGTACTCCGGGCCGAGCCTGCTGGAACTGCTCGAGGACCTGCCCGCGGCGACCGAGGAGGCCGCCGGGTTCCGCTTCCCGGTGCAGCTGACCCTGCGGCCGCAGGAGGCCGCGCGCGACCCCCGCTACGTGGAGTACCGCGGCTACGCCGGACGCATCACCGCAGGCAGCGTGCGCCCCGGCGACCCGGTCGTCGTCCTGCCGGAGGGCGTCCACACCCACGTCACCGGGATCGACTTCGCCGGTGAGGAACTCGACCGGGCGAGCGCCGGCCAGTCGGTGGCGCTGCGCCTGGCCGACGAGGTGGACGTGACCCGGGGCGAGCTGATCTCGTCGGTGCAGGACGCCCCGGTGCCGGTCACGGAGCTGGACGCGATGGTCTGCTGGCTCTCCGAGCGTCCGCTCCTCCCCGGGGCGCGCGTCCTGCTCAAGCACGGCACGCGCACCGTGCAGGCCCGGGTCGGCGAGATCGTCGCGGGGCTGGACCTGGACGAGATGGCCCCGCAGGAAGCGGAGCGGCTCACGCTGAACGACATCGGCAGGGTGCGCATCCGGCTCGCCGCCCCCGTGATGGCGGAGGACTACACGCGCAGTCGTCGGGGCGGGTCGTTCCTGCTCATCGACCCGCAGACGCAGGGCACGCTGGCCGCCGGCATGATCCGTGGCCACGAGGTGTTCGGCAACGACTTCGACCCGAGCCAGGAGTGGTCGATCTGATGGCCGCCGACCTGGTCCTCGCCCTGCACGGCACGCGCAGCGTCGCCGGGCAGGCCGTCGCGGCCGACCTCGCGGCCGCGGTGTCGGCCCAGCTGCCCGGCGTGCGCGTCCACGTCGGCTGGGCCGACGTGCTCGAACCGACCCTCACCCAGACCCTGGCGGGCCTGGGCGACGCGGTGGTCGTGCCGTGCTTCCTCACCGCGGGCTACCACGTGACCAGCGACCTTCCCGCGGCGGTCGAGGCGTCGGGAGGCCGCGCCCGGCTCGCCGCGCTGATCGGACCAGCCCTGGTCGCGGCCGTCGCCGACCGGCTGGTCGAGGCGGGCGGTCCGGGCGACGCCGTCGTGCTCGCCGCCGCCGGCTCCTCCCGTCGTCGCTCTCTGGCGGAGGTCGGGGCCGCCGCGTCCGCCCTGTCCACCCTGGTCGAGCGCCCGGTGGTCCCCGCCTTCCTGACCGCGGCCGAGCCGTCCGTCCCGGACGCGGTGGCCGCCCTGAGGGCCCGGGGCCACGCTCGCGTGGCGGTCGCGTCCTACCTGCTGGCCCCCGGGGTCTTCGCCGACCGGATCGCCGACGCCGGCGCAGACCTCGTCTCGGCCCCGATCGGGGTACATCCCCACGTGGTGAAAGCCGTGCGTAGTGCCTACGCTGCCGTGGCTGCCACCGAACTAGACTTGTCCGACGCGCTGGTAACAGCTTCAGGAGTTGAACGCATCGCATGACCGAAGTGACGACCGTCGACCATGTCGTGATCCGATTCGCCGGTGACTCCGGCGACGGCATGCAGTTGACCGGTGACCGATTCACGCACGACACCGCCGTGGCGGGCAATGACTTCTCGACCCTGCCGAACTTCCCGGCCGAGATCCGGGCGCCAGCCGGGACGGTGGCCGGCGTCTCCAGCTTCCAGCTGCACTTCGCCGACTTCGACATCCGGACCCCCGGGGACCGGCCCGACGTGCTCGTGGCCATGAACCCGGCCGCGCTCAAGGCGAATCTCGCAGACCTGCCCCGCGGGGGGCTGATCATCGCCGACACCGCGGACTTCACCCCGCGCAACCTGGCGAAGGTCGGCTACTCCTCCGATCCGCTCACCGACGGCGCCCTGTCGGACTACCAGGTGGTCGCCCTCGACCTGTCCGGCCAGGCCACCGCGGCGGTCGCCACGCTCGGGCTGGGGCGAAAGGAGGCCGGACGCACCAAGAACATGTACGCGCTCGGTCTCCTCGACTGGCTCTACCACCGTCCCATCGAGTCGACCATCGAGTTCCTCGAGCGCAAGTTCGCCAAGGTGCCCGAGATCAGGGACGCGAACATCGCGGCACTGAAGGCCGGCCACGCGTTCGGCGAGACCACCGAGGTGTTCGCGAACCGCTACAAGGTGGCGCCGGCACCGGCGCCGTCGGGTACCTACCGGCAGGTCTCCGGCAACCGGGCGCTGGCCTACGGGCTGATGGCCGGGGCCGCCAAGGCCGGCCTGCAGCTGTTCCTCGGCGCGTACCCGATCACGCCGGCCTCCGACATCCTGCACCACCTCGCCGCCGCCAAGGAGGCCGGGGTCATCACGTTCCAGGCCGAGGACGAGATCGCCGCCGTCGGCTCGGCGCTGGGCGCGTCGTTCGCCGGCCAGCTCGGCGTGACCGCCACGTCCGGTCCGGGCCTGGCGCTGAAGATGGAGACCATCGGCCTGGCCGTGATGCTCGAGCTGCCGCTGGTGGTGTGCGACATCCAGCGGGCCGGTCCGGCGACCGGCATGCCGACCAAGACCGAGCAGGCCGACCTCACCCAGGCGCTGTTCGGACGCCACGGCGAGGCGCCGCTGCCGGTCATCGCCGCCCAGTCCCCCGGCGACTGCTTCGCCGCCGCCTACGAGGCCGTGAAGATCGCCATCGACTACCGCACGCCGGTCATCCTGCTCTCCGACGGCTACCTGGCCAACGGCGCGGAGCCCTGGCAGGTGCCCGACCTGTCCGCCCTGCCCGACATCGATCCGGCGTTCGCCACCGAGCCGAACCGTCCCGACGGTGAGTTCTGGCCCTACCTGCGCGACGAGAAGCTCGCCCGCGCGTGGGCCGTGCCGGGCACCGAGGGGCTGGAGCACCGGATCGGCGGCATCGAGAAGGCGGACGGGACCGGCGCGGTGTCGTACGACCCGGCCAACCACGAGTTCATGGTGAACCTGCGCCAGCAGAAGGTGGACGGCATCCAGGCGGTGGTGCCGCCGGTGCAGGTCGAGGACCCGAGCGGTCGGGCCAAGGTACTGGTGCTCGGCTGGGGGTCGACCTACGGCCCGATCTCCGCAGCCGCCCGGCGCGTCCGTGGCGGGGGACGCAACGTCGCCACGGCCCACCTGCGGCACCTGAACCCGTTGCCCGCCAACCTCGGCGAAGTGCTGCGCAGCTACGAGCGCGTGATCGTGCCGGAGATGAACCTCGGCCAGCTGTCCATGGTGCTGCGGGCGAAGTACCTCGTTGACGTCTACGCCTACACCCGCGTCCGCGGGCTACCGATCTCGCTGTCGGAACTCGCGTCCGACCTCGCCGAGGTCATCGACTACCAGGAGGGTCTGCAATGACCACCACCGAACCGGCGGCCAACGGCCTGGCCGGGGTGCCGCTGAGCCTGACACCGCTCACCCGCAAGGACTTCACGTCCGACCAGGAGGTGCGCTGGTGCCCCGGCTGCGGCGACTACGCCGTGCTCGCGACGTTCCAGGGCCTGATGCCGACGCTGGGCATCAAGCGGGAGAACACCGTGATCGTGTCCGGCATCGGGTGCTCGTCGCGGTTCCCCTACTACGTGGACAGCTACGGCATGCACTCGATCCACGGTCGCGCGCCGGCCATCGCCACTGGGGTGGCGATGACCCGTCCCGATCTGGCCGTGTGGGTGGTCACCGGGGACGGCGACGCGCTCAGCATCGGCGGCAACCACCTGATCCACGCCCTGCGGCGCAACGTGAACATCACGATCATGCTGTTCAACAACCGCATCTACGGCCTGACCAAGGGGCAGTACTCGCCCACGTCCGAGCAGGGCAAGGTGACCAAGTCGACGCCGGCCGGCTCGGTCGACCGCCCGTTCAACCCGCTGTCGCTCGCCCTGGGCGCCGAGGCCACGTTCGTGGCCCGCACGGTCGACTCCCACCGCGCACACCTCACCGAGGTGCTCACCGCGGCGATCAGCCACCGCGGCGCGGCCATCGTGGAGATCTACCAGAACTGCCCGATCTTCAACGACGGCGCGTTCGACACGCTCAAGGGCGCGGACGGCGGACTGATCCCGCTACGCCACGGCGAGCCGATCACGTTCGGCCCCGACGGCTCCCGTGCGGTGGTCCGCAACGCCGACGGCAGCCTGCGGGTCGCGGACGTGTCGGAGGTGGGGCTGGAGAACGTGCTGGTGCACGACGCCCACTCCGACGACCCCGGGTTCGCCTTCGCGCTGTCCCGGCTCACCGACACCGCCGGGCTGGCGACCTCACCGATCGGCATCCTTCGCGACGTGGACCGCCCGACCTACGACGACCTCGCCCGTGCGCAGCTGACCGTGCACACCGATCGGGCCGAACGCCTGGCCCAGTTGCAGGGAATGATCGCCGGCGCCGACACGTGGACGGTCTGACCCAACCGGCCTGAAGACGCAACGAACGCCACCGTTTCCGGTGGCGTTCGGCTCGGGTCTGGTCAGGCGGCGAGTTCGAGCTCGGGGTCGAGCCGGTCGGCGAAGCGAAGGCCGAGCTGGGCGCTGGAGCGGAGCACCTGGGAGGTGAGCCGCCGCAGGGAGAACCGGGGCTCGCCGGCCACGAGCCGCGCGGTGTCGACGTCGGACACGCCCGTCGCGCGCTCCGCGGCGATGATCTGCTGGGCGAGGTTGATGGTCATTTCGTTCTTCTTCCTTGCGAGGTACTACTGGTGTGCCGGGCCCGTGCTCGAACGGACGACGAGTTCGATCGGCAGGGTGATCTGGCGTTGGGGGTAGTCGGGGTCCATGGCGAGCCGCCCCGCGAGACGGCCCTTGTCGGTGGTGGGTTGGCGGATCGTGGTCAGGCCGACGGAGGCCGCATCGGGGATGTCGTCGAAACCGGCGATCGAGATGTCGCGACCCGGCTTCAGGCCGCGATCGCGGACCGCGTCCCAGACTCCGAGGGCGAGGGCGTCGCTCATCGCGACGATCGCTGTGGGACGCTCCTGGACGTCGAGGGCGAACCCGGCGGCGAGCCGTCCCGCCTGCTTGGGCCGGTAGCCGGCGCAGACGATGCGGAGTTCGGCCTCGGGCATGCGCTCGCGCAGCCCCTGGAACCGTTCGGCCGCGAACGCCCCGGCCACCCGCCGCAGCTCCTCCGGCGCCACCTCGAACGGCTCCTCGTCGGGCATCTCGCCCGGCACGACGACCGTGACGCGGCGGTGCCCGAGCTTGGCGAGGTGCTTGCCGACCAGGCGCCCGGCCTTCTCGTCGTTCACCGCCACCCAGTCCCCGTCGGCGGACCGCTGCGCCCCGACCACGCGGACGCCGCGCTGCATCAACAGCTCGGTCCCGGGATGGTCGGCGCTGGCCGAGCAGGTGACGATCGCGTCGATGGCGGCCCGCTGCAGCATTTGGCTCTCGGTCTCCTCGCCCTCCCGTGGCGCACGCAGCAGCAGGACGGAGGCGCCGTACCGTTCGACGGACTCGCTGAGTCCGGCCAGGAAGGCGGTCGTGTACGGGTCGCCGAACGCATCAGCCAGCTCGCCGCCGAACAGGAAGCCGCAGACATCGGTCCTGCCCGAGCGCAGCGCCCGGCCGGCCGCGCTGGGTCCGCAGTAGCCGACCTCCTTCGCCGTGGCCAGGATCTGCTCGCGCAACTCCGGCGAGAGCCGGTCGGGCTTGCTGTAGGCGTTGGAGACGGTGGTGACCGAGACGCCCAGCTTCTCCGCCAGCGTCCGCATGGTCACCGGCGCCACCGTTGCTCCCATGTCAGCCTCCGTGTTGATCGTTTACGTTAACGATACACTTTATCGATAAACAACGCAACGGCTCCCCGCCCGGGACGGGTGTGGTGGGACCGGATAATGTGTCCGGGTGACTGCATTCGACACCGATCCTCACGTCCGTCCGCAGGATGACCTCTTCCGCCATGTGAACGGCCGCTGGCTGGCCACAGCCGAGATCCCGGCGGACAAGCACGCCACGGGCGCGTTCATCGAGCTGCGGGACGCCTCCGAGCGGGCCATCCGTGACATCGTGACGGGCTTGTCCGGGTCCGCGGAGGGCAGCGAGGCGTACCTCGTGGAGCACATGTTCGCCAGCTTCGCCGACACCGAGCGCATCGAGGCGGCCGGACTCGAGCCCCTGCGTCCCCTGCTGGCCGAGATCGACGCCATCGGGACGGTCGACGACCTGCTGGACTACTTCGGACGCAGCCTGCGCCGCGGCACCGGTGCACCGATCGGCCTCGAGGTGGACGCCGATCCGGGCGAGCCCACCCGTTACGCCCTGTTCACGGGGCAGTCGGGCATCGGGCTCCCCGACGAGGAGTACTACCGCCTCGAGCAGCACGCCGCCATCCTGGCCGCCTATCGCGACCACGTCGACCGCACCCTGACCCTGGCCGGGCTCACCTCCAGTGCCGGCGCCCCGATCGTTGCACTCGAGACGGAGGTCGCAGCCCGGCACTGGGACAAGGTCCGGACCCGTGACATGCGACAGATGTACAACCCGATGTCACCGGCCGACCTCGACGCCACCGGGGTCGCCTGGACGCGCGTCCTCGACGCCGCCGGCGTGCCCGAGGTGAGCCAGGTGATCGTCGCCCAGCCGTCGTTCTTCTCCGACCTGGCCGGGCTGGTCACCGCGTCCCGGCTGGAGGACTGGAAGCAGTGGTGCCGCTGGTCGCTGGTCTCGGCGCTGTCCCCGTACCTGCCTGACCCGCTGGTCCAGGCCCGGTTCGACTTCTACGGGACCGTGCTGCAGGGCGTCCCCCAGCTGCGGGAGCGCTGGAAGCGGGGCGTCGACCTGGTCGAACGCACCCTCGGTGAGGCCGTCGGCAAGCTGTACGTCGAGTGGCACTTCCCGCCCGCCGCGAAGGAGCGGATGGACAGCCTGGTCGCGAACCTCCTCCAGGCGTACCGCCGCTCGATCTCCGGCCTGGACTGGATGACCGACGCGACGCGCGCGGAGGCACTCACCAAGCTCGACCGGTTCACGCCGAAGATCGGCTACCCGGACCGGTGGATGGACTACTCGGCGCTCACGATCCTGCCCGGTGACCTCGTGGGCAACGTGCTGCGGGCAGCGGAGTTCCACACCGATGACGAGTTGGGCAAGCTGCAGGGCCCGATCCGGAAGTGGGAGTGGCTGATGACGCCGCAGACCGTCAACGCCTACTACCACCCGTTGCGCAACGAGATCGTGTTCCCGGCCGCCATCCTGCAGCCACCGTTCTTCGACATCGACGCCGACGACGCCGTGAACTACGGCGCTATCGGGGCCGTGATCGGCCACGAAATCGGCCACGGCTTCGACGACCAGGGCTCGACCTGCGACGGCGAGGGCCGGCTGCGTGACTGGTGGACGGCGGAGGATCGCGAAGCCTTCACCGAGCGGACCAAGGCCCTGATCGGGCAGTACTCGGCGCTCAGCCCGGCCCAGTTGCCGGACGTGCACGTCAACGGCGAGCTCACCATCGGTGAGAACATCGGCGACCTCGGCGGGGCGGCCATCGCCTTCGATGCCTGGCAGCTCTCGCTGGACGGCCCCCCCGAGCCGGTGGAAGGGATCCCGGCCGACCAGCGGTTCTTCCTCTCCTGGGCCCGCGCGTGGCAGGCGAAGCGCCGTGACGAGGCACTGCGCCAGCAGATCGCCACCGACCCGCACTCCCCCGAGGAGTTCCGCTGCAACCAGGTGGTGCGCAACCTGCCGTCGTTCTACGCGGCGTTCGGCGTCACGGAGTCGGACGCGGCGTGGCTGGCACCCGCGGAGAGGGTGAAGATCTGGTGACCCCGGCGCCGGTGCCGGTGACCCTGGCCCGCGGCGCGTACGCCGAGTTCCGGCGGATCCAGGGCATCCTGCGCCGTGAGTCGGTCGGCGGCGTCCTGTTGCTGGTCGCTGCCGCGGGCGCGATGCTGCTGGCCAACCTCTCCCCCGGGACCTACTTCGGCCTGAGGGACGCCCACTTCGGCGGCACGGTCGCCGGCATCGACCTGGACCTGTCGGTGGGTCACTGGGCCGCGGACGGGCTCCTGGCCGTCTTCTTCTTCCTGGTCGGACTCGAACTCAAGCACGAGTTCGTGGTCGGCGACCTGCGCGACCTGCGCACGGCGCTGGTGCCGGTCGTGGCCGCCTTCGGCGGGGCGGCCGTGCCGGTGGCGATCTTCGTGGCCTTCACCGCCGCCGATCCGCACTCCGTGTCGGGTTGGGCGATCCCGGCGGCGACGGACATCGCCTTCGCGCTCGCCGTCCTGGCCGTGATCGGCTCACACCTGCCCGCAGCCCTCCGCACGTTCCTGCTCACGCTGGCGGTGGCAGACGACCTGATCGCGATCACGGTCATCGCGATCTTCTACTCCCGCGACCTCCAGCCGGCCTTCCTCGGCGGGCTGGTGGTCGCGGTCGGCCTCTTCGCCGTGGTCGCGTACCGGTGCCAGCGGTTCCTGGCGCGCCACTGGTGGGCGCCGTGGCTCGTCCTCGGCCCGATCGCGGTGGTCGCCTGGGGCCTCTGCCTCGCCTCCGGGGTGCACGCGACCGTGTCGGGTGTGCTGCTCGCGTTCGCCGTCCCCGTCCGACCACCCGCGGGGAGCGACGACGACCACGGGTTGGCGGGGGTGCTCGAGCACCGCATTCGGCCGTTCTCCGCCGGGGTCGCCGTCCCGGTCTTCGCCTTCTTCTCCGCCGGCGTCGCCGTCGGGGGCTGGCCGGGCCTCGTCGCCGCGGTCACCAGCCCGGTCGGGCTCGGCGTCGTGGTCGGGCTGGTGGTCGGCAAGGCGGTCGGTATCACCGGCTCGACCTGGCTGGTGACGCGGCTCCGCCACGCGTCCCTCGACCCCGACCTGGCCTGGGTCGACGTGGTCGGCCTGGCGATCCTCGGCGGCATCGGGTTCACCGTGTCGCTGCTGGTCAGCGAGCTCAGCTTCGGGCAGGGCAGCCCCCGCGACGACATGGCCAAGGTGGCGATCCTGACCGCCTCGGTGGTGGCCGCGGCCCTGGCCTCCGTGGTGCTCGGCCTGCGCAACCGCCACTACCGGGACGTGGAGGCCTCCGAGGCCGTGGACGCCGATGCCGACGGCCTACCAGACAAGTTCGCGCGCTGACGCGTCAGCGGCAGCAAGCGAGCGCCATCTTGACGAGGGCCGCGTCAGCGGGCCGAGGAACAGACAAGTTCGCGCGCTGACGCGTCAGCGGCTCACACGGTGACCCGGAGTCCGGGAGACGTCCTCGGCAGCTTCACGGTCAGGCCGGCCTCGGCGGCGCGCTCGGCCCAGGGCACGGTGCGGTAGCTGGCGTAGTTGGCGTACAGCGTGATGGGCCCCGGTGATCCGAGGACGAGCCGCGCGATCGTGGCGTCGTCGGGGTGGCCGTAGCCGTCGCCGTTGCTCGACACCAGGTAGCGCCGGGCATCGATCGCCGCCACCAGGGCAGAAGTCACGTTCGCATCGCTGCCATGGTGCGGCAACTTGACCAGGTCGAAGTGGGGACGCGGCTCCCCGACCAGCTCGGCGTACCGCGCCAGCCCGACGAGGAGGGTGTCGGCGTGCACGTCCCCGGTGAGCAGGACCCGCTTGCCCGCGAACTCGAGGACGAAACAGATGCTGCTGCCGTTCGCCGCCGAGGAGTCCTTCGGTGACGGCGCGGCCAGCGCCACCAGCGCCGCGTGGTCGAGCACCGGCGGCAGCGGGGGGACCACCTTCGGCTTCTGGGCGACCTTGGCGCCGTCCCCGCCCGCGCCTGCTCCGGGTACCAGGCCGGCCTTGGTCACGACCGCCTCCCAGACCTTCGCCAGCGCCTTCAGCTTGGCCGGGCCCGGGGCAAGGACCACGGCCCGCGCCCCGCCCGCGAACTCGACGACGGGCAGCGGCCGCTGCGTCCCGACCACGACCGGGCCCCCGGTGCCCGGTGCGGGCGGGTCGGGGAAGCCGTCATTCCACCGGTAGCCGCCCTCGGCGATCCGCCGGGTCAGCTGTTCGCCGTGGATCGGGCCGAGCACGCTCCCGCCGGCGTGGGCGTGCACGAAGCCGTTGAACCACACCACGTCCACCCGGCTGCGCAGGTCGGGATCGTCCAGCAGGGCGAGCACGCCCCCGATGTGGTCCTCGTCGATGTGGGTCACCACCAGCGACTCGTAGTGGCGCTCCCGCCGCTTCAGCAGCCGCGCGCGCACCTCGGGCCAGTGCAGCACCGGGCCCCCGTCGATGAGCAGCCGCTTCGGGCTCGCCTGCGGGCCGTACTCCACCACCAGGGCGTCGCCCTGGCCGGCCGGCAGCATCTCGACCGCGAACATGCCTCAGCCTCCGATCCGTACGTCGATCTCGCCGTGCGCGACCAGCATCATGCCGACCAACAGGCCGCGGGCGACCAGGTCGCGGCGTGCCGTCGCCAGCGCCTCACCCAGACCGATCGGCCCTGCGTGGCCCGCGCCGCGCAGGGCGGTCAGCACGGCCTCGGCCGCCCGCCCTCCCTGGGAACCGGACAACTTGGTGAGGAGCCCGACCACCGCGGCGGCGCCGCGGGCGGTGAACGTCCCGGGGAGCGTGCCGAACTCGTCCCCCGCCACCGCGGAGGCACACGCGACGAGCAGGACCAGCGGCGAGCTGCCCACGACGGCGGAGGTGAGGTCCGGACGGGCGAGGAAGGACGTCCGGCCGATCTGGAGCGTCGCCTCGCCACCGGAGACCTCGGTGTGCGCGAGCAGCACGAGCAGCTCCGGACGGCGTGCCGCCACCGTTCGGCGCCAGGCGGTCCAGCTGGTCACCCGTTCGACCGCACCGAACAGCGCCGTGCAGGCAGCGGCGAGCAGGTCGCTGGGCCGGCGGCCGGCAGCGGCTCCGAAGTCGGCACGGTCGCTCGCGGCCAGCAGGACGGGCTCGAGGTCGAGCGAGGCGGGAAGCTCGCGCGGGCGCCCGTCCGGCAGCACCACGGTGCGCACCACGGTGCGGTTGAGCGCCCAGAATGCGTACGGGCAGACCACCTTCGCGCTGGTGCGCTCGCACCCTTGCCCCGCGGGCGGCGGGGTGTGGACGTGGTCGCAGAGCCTCGCCCCGGAGCGGCGCGGAACCGTGCCGGCGTAGACCAGTTCCAGGGGCAGGACCCGGGACGAGGGCTGCACCAGCAGGCTGATCGCCCCGGTGCCGTCGAGGCCGAGGCCGGCCAGCAGGTCGCGGAGTCCGGCCCCTTGACGGGCCAGGTCGACGAGCAGGGCCACCGCGGCAGGATCGGACAGGGCCTCGGGGGCATCGTCGACCCCCAGCGTGCGCGAGATGCGCTGCTCGAAGGCGTCCAGGACGCCGTCGAGGCGCTCCAGCGGCACAGCGGCGCCCGTGAACGTGTTTCGCAGGTCGCTGCCGGTCCCATCGAGGGTGACCTGTGCCGGGGTGGCGATCAACGTCGGCGTGGGCGGCGTGCTCGTCGCACGGACGACGACCCGCACACGCTCACCGGGAACGGCGACGTCGCGGACGGCGGCCAGTACGTCCGCCTGCTGCAGCGGCCGCCCTCGGTACAGCACGGTGAGGCTGATCGTGACGGCCGTGCCCGCCGCCGGCGTGGTGAGGCTGAACACCGCCGACGTGCTCGGCTGCTCGAGGTCGTGCACCGGCCACGCGACCTGTGCGACCTGCGGCTGGGGCCACAGCGCCCCGGAGGCCACCACGTCGAGGGTCACGACCTCCTCGGCGGCGCCGGGGTCCGGCACGGCGATCGCGCCGGCGGCCTGGCCCCGTCCGGGTACGGCGATGGCGACCTCGAGCGTGAGGGGGCGCTGCGGGGGCAGCACCGTGCGCAGCGTGCGAAGACCGTCCCGGAACTCGACCACGAGCCGCCGGCGATCCACCCCGTCCGCCGGGGAGGCCGGTTCGGCCGCCACATCGGGCGGCTCGGCCTCCGCGCCCATGGGCGCGGCCTCCAGATCGGGCGGCTCCGCCTCGGCGCCCATCGGCTCCTCCGGCCCCAGGAGCCCGCCACCACCCGCGCTCGGCCCGCTGAAGACGACCTCGGTCGTCGGACCGTGCCAGCCGTCGGCGTCGGCGGCGATCTCGAGGGTGGTCGCACTGAGCGCCGCGGTCAGGCCACCCACCCAGGCGTCGGGCACCACCGAGGCCAGCGCGCAGTCCAGGGGCACGTTGGCGGCGAGCGCGTTCAGGACCTCGGGCCACCAGGACAGGTCCTCTCCCGGGATGCCCGCCGCCAGCGTGCGGTGCGCCATGCTCGCACGCAGGAAGAGGTCGTACGGACCACCGGCCCCCACGGCGAACACCGTTCCACTCGCCGGTGCCGCCGGACCGTCGCCATCCAGCAAGCAGACGTCCGCGCGTCCGTCGTCGGTCACGAGGAAGTGCGTCCCGTGGAGGGGCAGCGCGCGCAGCCGGCCCAGCAGCGCGCCGGCAGCCGGTCCCCCCGCGGTCACCGTCACCGGGCAGTGCCAGGTGAAGGGCCCGCCGGTGAGCGTCATCACCGGGACCACGCGCACTCCGGCGTCCCTCCCGAGGCCGATGGCCGTGTCACGTTCGTCGTAGCCCACGGGTGAGAGCCGCACGAAGTCGGGTGGGCCCAGGCGGTCGACCGCCCGCTGCCAGGCCCGCGAGAACACCTCCGCCTGGTCGCCGTCCATGGCGCCGACGAACGTCCACGAACCCGCCGGTTCGGCCGCGACGACTCCCGACGGCTTCGCCGGCCGCGGCGCCGCGGTGCGCCACCACACCTGCGGCGTCAGGCGCTCGGCAAGGATCTGGTCCAGCTCGGCGTCGGTGAACCGGGTTGCGAAGAAATCGCCGGCGAAGTCGACCCTGGCCAGGCCGGCGGCCAGCCACGCGCCCGCGTGCGGCCGGTCACTCATCAGGGTGTCCTGCAGAGACGCTCGGGGAAGCGCGGCGACGCAGACGAGCGAGGGAGGGTGTTCACGGCGGGCCCCCCGGTTCGGCCAGCAGGAACGGGTGCTGCCAGCCCATGGACGCCTCCAGCTGGGCGGCGAGCGCGAGCAGGGTCTCCTCCGCGGCGTGGCGGGCGCCCAGCATCACGCCGATCGGCAACGTACGGCCCTCCACCTCGGCGGTGTGCAACGGCAGGGAGATCGCCGGACGCCCGGTGAGGTTGTAGACGCTGGTCCAGGGCGTGAAGCGGGTCTGGGCAGCGAAGTCCGCGGCCGGGTCGTCGTCGTTGCGCAACGCCCCCACCCGGGACGGCGGCTGGGCCAGCGTCGGGGTGAGGATGACGTCGAACGTGTCCCAGACCTCCGCGGTGTCCATCGTGAGCCGTTGCACGGCGGCGACCGCCTCGGCGTACGCGACCCCGGACGTCCGGCGTCCCGTCTCCCGCAGCCACCGGGTGAGCGGGCGCAGCATCGGCTCCGCCTCCTCCGGCAGGGGGATGGACGCCGATCCGACCGCCCACAGCGCATGGAAGGACTCCCAGCGCCCCCCCTCGAAGGGCACGGGTGCATCGGTGACGTCGTGGCCCAGGCGAACCAGCGCTTCCGCGGTCCGGGACACCGCGTCCAGGCACGCCGGGTGCACGTCCGCCTCGGCGATCACCGGGGTGGTCAGGACTCCGACGCGCAGGCGCCCCGGCTCGCGTCCGGCTGCCTCCAGGAAGGTGGTGCGCGGCGGCTCGACCTGATAGGTGTCCCCCACGCCGTGGCCGGACAGGACGTCCAGGGCGACCGCGGTGTCGGCAACGGTCAGCGTGAGCACGCCGTCGCTGCCCAGCCCGGGCCCGGGCATGCGCAGCCGACCGCCGAAGACGCGTCCGCGCGAGGCCTTCAGCCCCACGAGGCCACAGGTGGAGGCAGGAATCCGGATGGAGCCGCCGGCGTCCGAGGCGTGCGCGATCGGGGCGAGTCCCGTCGCCACCGCCGCGGCCGCGCCGCCGCTCGAACCGCCCGCGGACCGGGAGAGGTCCCACGGCGTCCGTGCCGCTGGGGCTCCCTCCGGCTCGGTGTAGCAGGGCAGGCCGAACTCGGGCGTTGCGGTCTTGCCCAGCATCACGGTCCCTGCGGCGGCGAACCACCCGACGAGGTCGTCGTCCAGTTCGGCGACCGTGCCGCGCATGGCTGCCGAGCCCGCCTCCCAGCCGACCCCCGCGACCGGGGTCAGGTCCTTGATCGGCAGCGGGACGCCGAGCAGGGGCGCGCCGACGTCACCGCGCGCCACCGCGGCGTCGACCTCCGCCGCCTGGTCGAAGGCCAGGCCCGGAGTCAGCCGCGCGAAAGCACCCACGACCGGTGAGAGGCGCGCGGCTCGCGCCAGATACGCCTCGGCGACCTCGGCGGCTGTGGCAGCCCGCTCGCGAACGGCTCGAGCCGTCGCCAACGCGTCGAGCCCGGTCAGTGCGTCCATCAGTGCCTGATCTTGCCAGGCTCCAGGGTGCCACCGATGGTCGGCTGGAATTCCTCGCCGAGCTGCTTGACCGCCAGCCGTCCGACGAGCTGCTGCTCGGTGGTGACCCGCTCGGAGCGGGCGCTGCCGACGAACGTGATGAACCAGTGCATCAGGGTGGTGAGCCGGTTCTTGAAGCCCACGAGGTAGACCAGGTGCACGAACAGCCACGCCACCCACGCGGGGAAACCGCTGAGCTTCAGGTTGCCCATCTTCGCCACGGCACCGAAGCGGCTGATCACCGCCATCGAGCCCTTGTCGAAGTACGTGAACGGCGTGGTCACCGGCTGGCCGGACAGTTCGCCCCTGATGCGTTTCGCCGCGTACTTGCCGCCCTGGATCGCCACCTGCGCCACCCCGGGGAGTCCCTTCAGCGCGATCATGTCGCCCAGGACGTAGACCTCCGGATGGCCCGGCAGCGTGAGGTCGTCGTTCACCTGGACGCGTCCGGCACGGTCGAGGCCGGCGCCGGACTGCTCCGCCAGCACCTTGCCCAGCGGGCTGGCCTGCACTCCGGCGGCCCAGACCTTGCAGCCTGAGGAGATCCGTTCGGTGCGGCCGTCCTTGTACTTCACGTCCAGCCCGGTGGCGTCCACGTTCGTCACCATCGCGCCGAGCCGCACCTCGACACCGTTGCGCTCGAGTTCCTTCTTGGCCGCGGCCGAGAGTTCGCCGCCGAACGGCGGCAGCACCACGTCGGCGCCGTCGAGCAGCAGGACCTTTGCGCTCGCCGTGTCGATGCGCCGGAAGCTCTTGCGCAGCGTGTGCTGGGTGAGTTCGGCGATCTGGCCGGCCATCTCGACCCCGGTGGGCCCGGCACCCACGACGACGTACGTCAGCAGCCGCCGGCGTTCGTCTGCGTCGGCGCTGAGCTCGGCCATCTCCAGGGAGCCGAAGATGCGCGCCCGCAGCTCCAGGGCGTCGTCGACGTTCTTCATGCCGGGGGCGAAGGTCGCGAAGTGGTCGTTGCCGAAGTAGGACTGACCCGCGCCGGCGGCGACGATCAGGTAGTCGTACTTCAGCGCGATGGTCTTGGCCAGCTTCTCCGCGACCACCACCCTCGTGGCCAGGTTGATCCGGGTCACCTCGGCGAGCAGGACGGTCGCGTTCGCCTGGTCGCGCAGGATGTCGCGGGTCGCCGGGGCGATCTCACCGGTGGAAAGGATGCCCGTCGCGACCTGGTAGAGCAGTGGCTGGAAGAGGTGCGCGACCGTCTTTGAGACGATGGTCACGTCGACGTCCGCCTTGGCGAGCGCCCGGGCGGCGAACAACCCGCCGAACCCCGAACCGATGATGACAACCTGCGGTCGTGCCATGGTGACCTCCGTTCGGCGGGACAGTTCCCGGAACTGAGGCAACCCTAACCCGGCTCTCCTACCGCGCACCACGGGGAAGTCCGCCGCCGGGGCCGGACGAGCCGGCACCGCTCGAGCTGTCGTGATCTGTCCACCCGAAACGCGGGACATGACGCCTGTGGCAGAGGGGACGTGGTGCGCGGCCGGATCGCGACAGCCGCAGGTTCCACGTTGCCTCGCGACACCTAGGAGGAACGCGAGATGACGCCGTCGCAGAGGGCGGCCAGCGCATCCTTCGCAGGCCCCTCCGGAAGGGGGGCGAGGTAGGCGCGCGCGACCTCCGCCCGCCGACGGATCTCCTCTCGCGCCTCGGTCATCGCCGGATGCGCCCGCATGAGTCCGAGGGCCTCGGCCAGATCGGAGTCCGCGCTGAGGTCGGCGTCGAGCAGGTCCAGCAGCCGGGCGTCCCCGGGATCGGTGCTGCGGCGCGCCAGCAGCGTGGGCAACGTCGGGACGCCGGCCCGCAGGTCGGTCCCGGGCGTCTTGCCCGAGGAGTCGCTGGCGATGTCGATGATGTCGTCGCTGAGCTGGAAGACGACCCCGATCTCCTCGCCGTACGCGGCGAGCGCGGCCAGGACGTCCTCCCCGGCGCCGGCGACCATGCCGCCGAAGGTGGTGGACGCGGCAATCAGCGAGCCGGTCTTGTCGGCCACCACCTGGAGGTAGTGGTCGAGCAGCTCGGCGTCGAGCGGGCCCCTGGTCTCGGCGATCTGGCCCTGGACGAGACGCGCGAAGGTGTCCGCCTGCAGCTTCACGTACTCGGTGCCGAGCGTCGCCACCAGTGACGACGCCCGCGAGAACAGGAAGTCGCCGACCAGGATCGCGACCGTGTTGTCCCAGCGCAGGTTCGCCGTCGGTGCCCCCCGGCGCAGCTCCGCCTCGTCCATGACGTCGTCGTGGTAGAGGCTCGCGACGTGGGTCAGTTCCATCACCAGGGCGGCGCGCACGAGCGCGTCCTCGTCCGGTTCGTCGACCAGTAGCCCGGCCAGCACCACCAGCAGCGGACGGAACCGCTTGCCGCCCGCGTGGATCGTGTGCTGCGCGGCCTCGGTGACCCAGTCGGTGTCGGCCACCGCGGCCTCGGCGAGTCGCTGCTCGATGCGGTCGAGCAGCGCGTTCACCCGTGCGATGAACTCGCCAGGCAGGTCACCGACAAGGTCTGCTGGCTGGGTCGCGACGGGCACGCCGGAAAGCATAGCTTCAGCGAATGAAGATGCTGGCCGAGGTGACCAGGTCGAGCAGCGGTCCCGGGAACAGGCCCAACCATGCCGTGGCAAGGCCACCGAGCGCCACGGGCACCCAGGTCAGCCCGCTCGCGCGTCCCACCGAGACACCCGCGGCCGGCTCGGCGAAGAACATCGTCACGATGACCCGCAGGTAGACGTACGCCGCGACCAGGCTCGCCGCGACGGCGGCCAGGACGAGCCAGGAGTACCCGCCACGCCAGGCCGCGGAGAACACCGCCCACTTGCCGATGAAACCGCCGGTGAGCGGGATGCCGGCGAAGCTCAGCATCAGCACGGCGAAGATCCCGGCGAGCAGCGGGTTCTTGCGGCCCAGTCCCGCCCAGCCCGAGATGGCGTGCACCTCGCCCGTGGAGTCCCGCACCATGGTCACGATCGCGAACGAGGCGATCGTCGCGAAGCCGTAGGCGACCAGGTAGAACAGGATCGAGCCGAAGCTCGTGATCTGCCCGAGGCCACCGGAGGTGGCGCCGACGACAGCCACCAGGATGAACCCTGCGTGCGAGATCGAGCTGTACGCGAGCAGGCGCTTCATGTCGGTCTGGGTCAGGGCGACGACCACGCCCAGCGCCATGGTGACGACGGCGACGATGGCGACCAGCGGCTGCCAGCTCCAGCGCTCCGCGCCGAGCGCGACGTAGAACACGCGGACCGTGGCGCCGACGGCGGCCAGCTTCGTGCAGATGGCCATGAAGCCGGTGACCGGGGTCGGAGCCCCGACGTAGACGTCCGGAACCCAGTTGTGGAACGGCACCGCACCGATCTTGAACAGCAGTCCGATCGCCAGCAACGCCATGCCCGTGTAGAGCAGCCCGGAACCGTAGACGGGGCTCGTGATCGCATCGTTGATGCGGCCGAGGTCGAACGAGCCGGTGTAGCCGTAGACCAGGGCGATGCCGAACAGGAAGAAGGCCGAGCTCAGCGCGCCGAGCAGGAAGTACTTCAGTGCCGCCTCCTGGCTGAGCAACCGCCTGCGACGGGCCATCCCGCTGAGCAGGTACAGCGGCAGCGACATCACCTCGAGGGCAACGAACGCGGTCAGCAGGTCGTTGGCGGCGACGAACACCATCATGCCGGTGAGCGAGAACAGGGCCAGCGGGAACACCTCGGTGTGCTCGTGGCGGGCGATGTTCGCCTCCGCCTCGGCGGGGCTGCCGGGCACGGACGCCGCAGAGGCGGCGAACGCGCTGTTGCCGTTGCCGAGGCGCCGCTCGGCGAACACGAACAGGCTCAGCAACCCGAAGACGATCAGCGCTCCCCACATCAGGTAGGTCGGGCCGTCCAGGGCGACCGAGCCCATGGCCATCAGGCCGATGCTGTTCCTCGGCTGGGTCCAGCTGAGCACGAGGAAGCCGAACGCCACCACGGCGGCCAGTGCGAACAGGCCGACCTGGGAGACGAAGCGCAGCGCGCGGGGAGCCAGCGCCTCGATCACGATGCCGAGGCAGCCGGCCAGCAGCACCACCAGGACGGGGGCGAGCTGCAGCCACTCGAAGGTGGGCGCGGTGATGGGATTCACTTGGCTTCCTCTCCCGGCTTCGGGTCTGCGACCTGGACCACGCCCATGTGGGCCATGGTCGACTGCGCGAAGGGATTGATCACGTCGAGGGCGATGTTCGGCAGGAAGCCGAGCAGCAGGATGACCGCGAGCACGGGGCCGGCCACCCACTTCTCCCGCGCCGTGGCGTCGGTCACGAACGTCCTCGCGACCACGTCGGTGACCGGCCCGGTCATCGTGCGCTGGTACATCCGCAGGATGTAGACCGCGGCCAGGACGGTACCCAGCACGGCCACGGCGGCCACGCCGGGCTGTCGCGCCCAGCTGCCCGCGAGCACCATGAACTCGGACACGAAGCTCGACATCCCCGGCAGGGCGAGGCCGGACAGGCCCGCCATCAGGAACAGGCCGGTGAGGACCGGCGCCACCTTCTGGACGCCCCCGAAGTCGGTGACCAGGGCCGAGCCGCGCCGGCTGATCAGGAAGCCGATCACCAGGAACAGGGCGGCGGTGGAGAAGCCGTGGTTGACCATGTAGAACACCGAGCCGGCCACACCGGTGCTGGTGAAGGTGTAGATGCCCAGCACCATGAAGCCGAAGTGGCTGATCGAGGTGTACGCCACCAGGCGCAGCAGGTTCGTGCTGCCGATCGCAGCGATCGCGCCGTAGAGGATGCTGATCAGGGCCAGCACCACCATCGCCGGGGCGACCCAGGCGCTGGCCTGCGGGAACAGCCACAGGCAGAACTTGATCATCCCGAAGGTGCCGATCTTGTCCAGGATGCCGACGAGCAGCACCGACGTCCCCGGAGTCGACTCCTCGGCCGCCGTGGGCAGCCAGGTGTGCACCGGCACCATCGGCGCCTTGACGATGAAGGCGATCAGGAAGCCGGCCATCAGCCACTTGCTCAGGTCCGGGTTGTCCTGGGCCAGCTGCACGGCGAGCTGGGTCCAGTCGCTGAGCAGGTAGGTCGGGTTCCCCGTGAGCCGGACCGACCACACGTAGAGCCCGATCACCGACGCCAGCATGATCAGGCCGCCGGCGAGGCTGAACAGCAGGAACTTCACCGCGGCGTAGGAGCGGCGGGCACCGCCGAAACCGCCGATCAGGAAGTACATCGGGATCAGCGTCGCCTCGAAGAAGAGGTAGAACAGCAGGACGTCCTGCGCCATGAAGACGAACAACGACAGGCTCTCCAGAGCGAGCACGAGGCCGAAGAACGCCTGCGGCGTCCAGCGTCCCCGTGCGCCGAGCTTCCACTCGGCGAGCAGCACCACCGGCACGAGCAGCACGGTGAGCAGCACCATGACCAGGGCCATGCCGTCCAGCCCGACCGCCCACCACGCGCCGAACGCCGGGATCCAGGGAGCCTTCTCCGCGAGGGTGGCGCCCCCGCTGTAGAGCACCGTGACGCCGATCCCGACCGCTGCGGTCAGCAGGGCGAACACCATGCCGACGCCGCGGGCGATCTGCTTGACCGGCAGGCACAGCACACCGGCGCCGACCAGCGGCACCAGCCCGAGGAACGTGAGCCAGGGGAATGTCATCGTCGGAGTTCCTCCCTCAGCCCAGCTGGGTGAGAATCAGCACCGCGCCGACCAGCAGGACGCCGATCGTCATGGTGAGGGCGTAGCTGCGGACCTGGCCGGTCTGCAGGCGTCTGGTCTGGGACGACAACCCGGCGAACATCGCGCTGAGCCCGTCCGCCCCGGCATCGATCAACCGGTCGTCGGTCGCCACCAGGCCACGGGCTGCGACGAGGGTGGGCCGCACCACCAGCGTGTCGTTGATCGCGTCCCCGAAGAGGTCGTTGCGGCCGGTGACCGTGAACGGGTTGGACGACGCCGGGGCGACGTCCGGAATGGGCCGGGTCCCGAACAGCCACCACGACAGCGCGACGCCGGCGGCGACGATCAGCAGGGTGAGCCAGCCGATCGGGCCCGGCACGAGCGAGACCTCCTGGACGTGGTTGCCGACGGCCGGCTCGAGCCAGTCCTGGATCCACCAGTTCATGAGGAGTCCCGCTCCCACGGAGAACACCGCGAGGATGATCAGCGGCACAGTCATCACCCTCGGGGACTCGTGCGGGTGGACGCCCTCGCGCCAGCGCTTCTCGCCGAAGAACGTCATGAGCATCAGCCGGGTCATGTAGAACGCGGTGACGCCTGCGCCCACCAGGGCAGCGATCCCGGCAACGGTGCTGACCTCGAAGGCCGCCTCGATGATGTGGTCCTTGGAGAAGTACCCGGCGAAGAACGGGAACCCGATGATCGCCAGGTAGCCCATGCCGAAGGTGAGGAAGGTCACCCTGGTCACGTTCCACAGTGCGCCGTAGTGGCGCATGTTCACGTCGTCGTCCATGGCGTGCATCACCGAGCCGGCGCCGAGGAACATGTTGGCCTTGAAGAAGCCGTGGGTGAGCAGGTGGAAGATCGCGAACGCGTAGCCCACCGGGCCGAGGCCGGCGGCCAGCATCATGTAGCCGATCTGGCTCATCGTCGAGCCGGCGAGCACCTTCTTGATGTCGTCCTTGCTGGTGCCGATCCAGGCGCCGGCGAGCAGGGTCACGCAGCCGACCACCACCACGGCCGTGCTGGCCGCCGCGGACATGCCGAAGATGGCGTGGCTGCGGACGACGAGGTAGACGCCCGCTGTCACCATGGTCGCGGCGTGGATGAGCGCCGACACCGGCGTGGGGCCTTCCATGGCGTCCAGCAGCCAGGCCTGCAGCGGGACCTGAGCGGACTTGCCACAGGCGCCCAGCAGGAGCAGCAGGCCGATGGTGGTCGCCCAGAAGGGGCTGAGGTGCTCGGCGCCGGCGTTGACGTCGGCGAACGCAGAGCTGCCGAACAGTGCCAGCATGCTCATGACGGCCATGGTCATGCCCAGGTCGCCGACGCGGTTCATCACGAACGCCTTCTTGGCGGCCGCGGCGGCCGACGGCTTGTGCTGCCAGAAGCCGATCAGCAGGTAGGACGCCAGGCCGACGCCCTCCCAGCCGACGAAGAGCACGAGGTAGTTGTCCGCGAGCACCAGGATGAGCATCGCGGCGATGAACAGGTTCAGGTAGGCGAAGAAGCGGCGGCGGCGCTCGTCGTGGGCCATGTAGCCCACCGAGTAGATGTGGATGAGCGAGCCGACACCGGTGATCAGCAGGGCGAACAGGATGGATAGCTGGTCGACCAGCAGGCCGGCCGACACCTTCCACAGGCCGGTGGTGATCCAGTCGAACAGCGGGACGGCGACGGCCCGCTCCTCCGGCCCTGCCATCAGGAGCTGACCGAACAGAAGCGCCGCGACGGCGAAGGAGACCAGCGCGGCAGCCACGGCCAGCCAGTGCCCGATCCGGTCGAGGATGCTGCCGAACAGCAGCAGCACCGCGGCGACCACAGCCGGCACGGCGACCATCAGCCACGCGAAGCTGAACAGGCCGGTCGCGGGAACCAGTGTTTGCAGGGTGATCATCGGGTTGCGCCCCTCACAGCTTCAGCAGGTTCGCCGCGTCCACCGAGGTGGAACGCCGGGTGCGGTAGATGGTGATGATGATGCTCAGGCCGACCACGACCTCCGCGGCGGCGACCACCATCACGAAGAAGGTGGCGACCTGGCCGTCCAGGCCACCCCGCGCCAGCGCGAAGGCGACCATCGCCAGGTTGGCCGCGTTCAGCATCAGTTCCACGGACATGAAGGCGACCAGCGCGTTGCGCCGGATCATCACCCCGATGGTCCCGATCGTGAACAGGATCGCGGCCAGGTAGAGGTAGTTGTCGGGGCTCACTCGTCGTCCTCCTCGGCATGGGCACCCTCGATGGCTTCGAAGGCTTCAGCGGTCGTCCGGCTCAGTGCCGGCGAGTCCAGGATCACCCCGCGGCTGGCCAGTGCCTGCGACACCGAAGCCTCGCTGATCGAGCCGTCGGGCAGCAGCGCGGGAGTGGCGATCGAGTTGTGCCTAGCCAGGACGCCGGAGTTCGGCAGGGTGCCCGGGTGCACGCCGTCCTCGGCGTACTCGCGCAGGCGCTTCTCGGCGAGGTCGCGCTGGGTCGGCTTCGGGCGGACGCGGGCATGCTGGCCGAGCACCATGGAGCCGACGGCGGCGGTGATCAGCAGTGCGGAGGTCAGCTCGAAGGCGAACACGTAGCGGCCGAAGATCAAGGCGGCCAGGGACTCGACGTTGCCGCCGTGGGCCGCGTTCGCGTCGTCCAGGCCGACCTGCGGACCACCGGCGAGCGCCCCGCCGATGCCGAAGACGATCAGGCCGAGCATGCCGGCCCCGGCGAGCCACGCGGCCACCTTCTGGCCCTTCAGCGTCTCCACCACCGAGTCAGGGGTGTCCACGCCGACGAGCATCAGCACGAACAGGAACAGCATCATGATCGCGCCGGTGTAGACGATGATCTGCACGAAGGTCAGGAACATCGCGTTCAGCGATGCGTAGAGCACGGCGAGGTTCACCATCACGAAGGCCATGCTGAGCGCGGCGTAGACCGCCTTGCGGAAGAACAGCAGGCCGAGTGCGCCGAGCACCATCAGCGGTGCGACGATCCAGAAGGTCACGTCCTGTCCGGTGACGAGGGGGATCATCGGGTTCCTCCTTCGGCGTCACCGGTGACCGGAGTGCGGTTGTCGGGCTTGCCGGTGGCCGGCAGGCCGAGGAAGTAGGCGCGCTCGTCCTCGCCGAGACGGCGCGGGTGCGGCGGCTCCTCCATGCCCGGCAGGAGGGGGGCCAGCAGCCGCTCCTTGGTGTAGATCATCTTCTCCCGGCTGGTGTCGGCCAGCTTGAAGTCGTTGGTCATGGTCAGGGCCCGGGTGGGGCACGCCTCGATGCACAACCCGCACAGGATGCAGCGCAGGTAGTTGATCTGATAGACGCGGCCGTAGCGCTCTCCCGGTGAGAACCGCTGCTCGTCGGTGTTGTCCGCGCCCTCGACGTAGATCGCGTCCGCCGGGCACGCCCAGGCGCACAGCTCGCAGCCGACACACTTCTCCAGGCCGTCCGGCCAGCGGTTGAGCTGGTGGCGTCCGTGGAAGCGCGGCGCGGTGATCTTCTCCTTGCCCTTCTCCGGGTAGCCCTGGGTGAAGGTCTTTCGGAAGATCGTCCGGAAGGTGACTCCGAACCCGGCCCACGGGTCGAAGATTCCCATCTACTGCTCCTCTCCAGCGGGCCGCTGTGGCTCTGCGGTGGACGGGATCACGTCCTGCAGCTCCGGCAGCACCTGCCCGGGCATCGGGGGCACCGGGTAGCCCCCGGCGAAGGCGTCGAAGGGTCCGGTGTCGATCGCCGGCTCCGGTTCGGGGCGCTCGCCGACGAACAGGAAGGCGGCGATGGCCAGCGCGATCACGATGATCGACCCCCACAGCACCGGGCCCTGCAGCAGGTTCTCCTGGCGGAGGGCCGACACCGTGGCGATCACGATGATCCAGGCCAGCGAGATCGGGATCAGGCCCTTCCAGCCCAGCTTCATGAACTGGTCGTAGCGGAACCGCGGCAGCGTGCCTCGCAGCCACACGAAGAGCGAGATGAACAGCTGCACCTTGATCACGAAGAAGATCGGCCCGAGCCAGGCGTTGTTCAGCGGCTCGATCAGGTTCAGCGGCCAGATCGGCAGGTACCCACCCATGAACAGCGTGGTCGCGATCGCAGAGACCGTCGCCATGTTGATGTACTCGGCCAGGAAGTAGACGGCGTAGCGGAAGCCGGAGTACTCGGTGATGTAGCCGGACACCAGCTCCGATTCGGCCTCGGGCAGGTCGAACGGTGCCCGGTTGGTCTCGCCGACCATCGAGATGACGTAGATCACGAAGGACGGCAGGAGCAGCAGCCAGTACCAGGTCTGCAGGCCGAGGTTGACGTTGAAGGGCAGGAGCGGGAGGCGTTGGGCCTCGACGATGTCGTGGGTAGACATCGAGCCCGCGTACAGGAACACCGACACCAGCGATAGGCCCATCGCGATCTCGTAGGAGATCATCTGGGCGCTGGAACGCAGGCCGCCCAGGAGCGAGTACGGCGAGTTGGACGACCAGCCCGCGAGGACGAAGCCGTAGATGCCGACCGAGGTGACCGCGAGCAGGACCAGCACGCCGACCGGAAGGTCGGTGAGCTGCAGCCTGGTCGGCACTCCGAAGATCTCGACGTCCCCGCCGAACGGGATGACGGCCCAGGCCGTGAAGGCCGCTGTGCCCGCGATCATCGGCGCCACGGTGAACAGGATCCGGTCGACCATGGAGGGCATGAAGTCCTCCTTGATCAGGAGCTTCATTCCGTCGGCCAGCGCCTGTCCCAGGCCGAGCGGGCCGTTCATGATCGGGCCGAGGCGGTGCTGCATCTTTCCGACCAGCCGCCGCTCGTACCAGACGTTGAAGATCGTCCAGACCAGCAGGACGACGAAAAGGACGACGACCTTGATCAGGACCAGCCACCACGGATCGTTCATTCCTCGCCTCCCAGGCTCAGCGTGACCTCACTGCCGAAGACCACGCCCAGCTCGCCCAGCGGTGTGCCGGGTGAGTTCGTCGGCACCCACACGGCGCCCTCCACCATGCCGGGCGTGATGGCGACCGGCAGGCTGTACCAGCCCGCGCCACCGCTGACCGCGACCTGGTCGCCCTCGGCGACACCCAGTTCGGCGGCCAGCGCGGGGCTGACGCGGGCCACCGACGGCTTGGCGGTGGCGGCGAGCGCCTCCTCGCCGTCCTGGCCGCGGCCCCCGTCGATGAGCTGGCGCCAGGTGGACAGCTTCACCCGCACCTCGGAGTCGCCCGCCTTCGGCGTCTTCGCGGGCCTGGCTGCGGCCTTCTTCGCCGCAGCCCTTCCGGCGACCGGGCCCGACCAGGTGCCGAGCTCGGTCAGCTCGGCCAGCGCCTGGCCCGGCGTGCGGATGCCCAGCGGACGGCCGAGCCCGTCGGCCAGTGCGGCCAGCACGCGGAGGTCGGTCATCGGCGCGTTCGCCTGCTTGATCACGGTGTTCACCCGGCCGGCACGGTGCTCCCAGTTGAGGAAGGTGCCGGCGTGCTCCTCGATCAGCGCGACGGGGAAGACGATGTCGGCGCGTTCGGTGACCTCGGACAGGCGATTCTCGAGCGCCACCACGAACCCGGCGTTCTCCAGGCCGGTGCGTACGGCGTCGGCCCGTGCGAAGTCGGACGGCTCGAGGCCCGCCACGACGAGTGCCTTCAGCTCCCCGGACGCGGCGGCGGCGAGCATCGCGTCCGCCTCCAGTCCCGCATCGGCGGGAAGGCTGTCGACCCCCCACGCGGCGGCAACGTCCACCCGGGCTGCGACGGTGTCCAGCGGCCGTCCGCCGGGCAGGAGCCCGGGCAGGCAGCCGGCCTCCACCGCACCGCGGTCGCCGGCGCGGCGCGGCACC
>JAEVYS010000112.1 GCA_023392635.1 Actinomycetes bacterium
CTCAGGCTCAGGGACGTCCCATACTCGCCGCGGCCGGACACCGGAAGGCCGGCGGTGCGGACAGCCCTACCTCGTTGAGGTATCTCACCACGATGGTGAGCGCTTCGCCGAGCGAGGTCTCTGTGTACCGGACCTCGTTCTCACGACAGTGTTGGCGCACCAGCCGCCGCGCCTTGTGCAGGTGCGGACGGGGCATGCTCGGGAAGAGGTGGTGCTCGATCTGGTAGTTCAGCCCACCCATCAGGACGGTCATGAACCAGCCGCCGGACACGTTGCGCGACGTCAGCACCTGCTTGTCCAGGAAGTCGAGACGGACGTCGTGGGCGACGATCGGCATCGCGATGTGGTTCGGCGCGAAGCTCGCACCCATGTAGAAGCCGAAGACCGCCATCTGCACGCCGAGGAAGGCGAATGCCATGCCCAGCGGCAGCAGCCAGAACACCACGCCGAGGTAGGCGGCGAAGCGGACGCCCATCAGGGTCAGTTCGAGCCAGCGGAGTTCGATCTTGCGCCGGGCGAACAGGCCGCGCAGCGAGGCCTGGTGCAGATCGAGGCCGGCCAGCAGGAGCAGCGGGTAGAACAGCCACCCCTGCCGGCGGATGACCCAGCCCCGCAGGCCGGAGCTCGCGCCTGCGTCCTCCGCGGTGAAGGCCACTGTGCCGAGGTCGATGTCGGGGTCCTTGCCCACCTTGTTGGGGTTGGCGTGGTGGCGGCTGTGCTTGTTCATCCACCACGAGTAGCTGATGCCGACGAAGAAGGTGGCCAGCACCCGTCCGATGTGGTCGTTGGCCCTGCCGGAGGTCAGCACCTGGCGGTGGGACGCCTCGTGGCCGAGGAAGGCGAACTGGGTGAACAGGATGCCGAGGACGGCCGCGATCAGCAGGGTGAACCACGAGTCCCGGAGCAGCACCAGGCCGGTGAACGCACCGGCGGTGGCCGCGACCAGGGCGCCGAAGACGGCGAAGTAGAACCAGCGGGTACGCCCGTTGAGGCCGGCGGCACGGACCGCACCCGCCAACTCGGTGAAGCTTCGTGTGCGTCGGGCCAGCTCCGCGCGCACGGCGTCGCCGCGGCGGGCTCTGGCAGGGGACAGATCAGGGATGTCGATAACAGACATGGAGTCCGCTCTTTTCCAACCGGCTCTTCAAGGAACCCGGATCGGCGACTCCAGAACTGGTGGTTACGAGAGTACTTACCCATCCGTAGGTATCGGACCACGTCACAGGACCCATGAGTAGTTGTGCCTGCTCGAGATCCAGTGGGACTGGACAGCCGGCTGCGATCACTGCAGCAGCGACAACGACATCGCCAGCGCGAACCCCAGAACGGTCGCCAGGCCGGCCTTGCCGGGCGCCTTCTTCTCCGCCCCGGGGATCATCGAGTCGGTGAGCATCACCAGCAGGGCGCCGGCGGCGAACCCGTTCACCCCGGTCGCCACCGCGTCGGGGAGCACCTCGGCGAGCGCGTAGCCGGCCACCGTGGCGAGGGTGCAGCTCACGGCGACCACCGACCAGAGCCCGATGATCGACCGCTTCGATCGGCCGCCGTCCTGCATCTCGGCCGCCGAGCCGAGGCCCTCGGGCAGGTTCGACACGAACACGCTGCCGAGCAGCGCGATGCTCACACCGGCCCCACCCGCCAGGCCCAGACCCAGCACGAGTTGCTCGGGAATGCCGTCGAGCAGCGCGCCCAGCGCCAGCGGCAGTCCGCTGGACCCTCCGGAGGCCATCCGCTCCACGCGACGATCCGCAAGGAAGAAGACGACCGCACCGAGGGCGAGCCCGACGCCGATCGGCACCGGACCGGAGGTACGGATCCCGTCCTCCACCAGTTCGTAGGCAACGCTGGAGATGAGGGCCCCCGCTCCGAAGGCGAGGACGAACCCGACGACGCCGTTGTGCCAGCGGCGCAGCAGGGCGAGGACGGCGCCCAGTACCACCGACGACGCGGCAAGTGCTCCCCAGCCGAACGCTGCCCACATGATCAGGCCACCACCACCTGCACGCCCGCCTTGCGCAGGCGCGCGAGCTCTGCCTCGTCGGCGGACGCGTCGGTGACGAGGACGTCGATCTCGGAGATCTGGGCCATCGTGGCGAAGGCCGCCCGTCCGATCTTGGAGCCGTCCGCGACGACGATCGTCCGATCCGCCTTGGCGACCATCGCGTGGTTCGTCCTCGCCTCCGTCTCGTCGTAGGTGGTCACGCCCTCCGCTGCGGAGACGCCGTCCGCGCCGAGGATCGCCGTGCCGATGCGAGTGACCGCGTTGAACGTACCCTCAGCGAGGACACCCACCAGTTCGAGCGACTGCGGCCGCAGGATGCCACCGGTCATCACCACCTTCAGGCGCGGGTAGCGGGTGAGCAACGTCGCTGTGGTCAAGGAATTGGTGATCACGGTGAGGTCGGTGTGCCAGCCGAGTTCCCTGGCCACGCAGGCGCTGGTCGTGCCGCCACTGAACGCCACGGAGTGCCGCTCACGCGGAATCATGAGCGCCGCCGCCTTCGCGATCCGGTCCTTCGCCGCCTGGAACCGGGTGTCCCGCAACGACACCGGCACCTCCGCCGGCGCGCCGCTCATCCGGGCACCGCCGTGGGTGCGCAGCAACAGGCCCTGGTCGGCGAGCAGCCCGAGGTCGCGGCGGATCGTGGCGGCCGAGGTGCCGAAGTGCCGGCTGAGCTCGTCGATCGACGCCTCACCACGCTCGCTCACGACGTCGAGCAGGTCGGCCATCCGACGGGAGCGCTTGCCCGGCCCGCCGAGCTGGGCGACCGGCGACATGGGAGAGGTGGGCACGAAATGATCATTGCAGCTGCTCATTTGCGCGTCAATCCACTCATTCCGTTGCGCAGATTGCGCGTCGCTCACGAGAATCGACCCATGCCCACCATCGCGTTCATCGGGGCCGGGAGCGTCGTGTTCACCCGCCAGCTCATCGTCGACCTGCTGCGGTTCGACGACCTCCCGGAGATCACGCTGTCGCTGCACGACATCGACCCTGACCGACTCGAGGTGGCGCGCGGCACTGCGGCCAACGTCGCGAAGCAGCTCGGCCGGCCGCTGCAGGTACGCGCCGAGCTCGACCGGCGGGCCGCCCTGGCCGGGTGCGACTTCGTGGTCAACATGATGCAGGTCGGCGGGATCGACGCGACACGCGTCGACCTGGAGGTGCCCGCACGGTACGGGCTGCTGCAGACCATCGGGGACACCACTGGCGTCGGGGGCGTCTTCCGGGGGCTGCGGACCTTCCCGGTGCTGTCCGGCCTTGCTGCCGACATGCTCGAGGTGTGCCCGGACGCCTGGCTGCTGAACTACACCAACCCGATGGCGATGAACATCTGGTGGCTGTCGGTGACCGCGCCCCAGCTGCGGGCGGTCGGGCTGTGCCACAGCGTCTACTGGACGGTGCACGACCTGTGCGAGCTGGTCGGCGTCCCGCTGGAGGGCACCACCTACCGGGCCGCCGGGGTGAACCACCAGGCATGGCTCACCGAGTGGAGCCGGAACGGCGAGGACCTGTACCCCCGCCTGCGGCGCGCGATCGAGGCCGACCCCGAGCTGCGCCGCCGGGTGCGCGTCGAGATCTTCTCGCGGATCGGCTACTACCCCACCGAGACCAGTGAGCACTCCGCGGAGTACCTCAGCTGGTTCCTGCGGTCACCCGAGCAGGTCGAGCGGTACCGCCTGCGTCCGCTGGAGTACCTGGGGATCTCCGAGGACAACGTCCGGGAGTACACCGACGCCCGCGCGACCCTGGCCGCCGGCGGCGACCTGGCACTGCACGACGAGGGCGACGCGGCGGAGTACGCGCCGCAGGTGATCCACTCGATGCTCACCGGGGCCCAGCGGATGATCCACGCCAACGTCGTGAACCGGGGGCTGATCGACAACCTGCCCGAGGGCGCCGTCGTCGAGGTCCCGACGCTCGTCGACGCGGGCGGGCTGCACCCACAGGCCTTCGGATGCGTCCCGACGGCTGGGGCGGCACTGAACCGCGACTACCTGTCGGTGGCCGAACTCACCGTCGAGGCGTTCCGCACCGGCAACCCCTTGCTCGTCCGGCAGGCGGTGCTCGCCGACCCGAACGCGAGTTCCACCCTGACCCCCGAGCAGATCTGGGCGCTGTGCGACGAGCTCACCGCCGCCCACGCGTCCTACCTGCCCCGCTCCCTCGGCGGCACCCTCGCCGACTGAATGACCCCCCGGACCGAATGGGGACCGAATTGGGGACGGGGGTCAGGAGAGGCCGAGGACCCGCTCGGCGTTCTCGTGGTAGACCTTCGCCAGCAGGTCGGGCGGGAGGGCGAGGCCGGAGACCGTCCAGCGGCCCTGCGGCGGCACGGCCGAACCGGGCGCGTAGGAGAAGGACTCGTCAGCGGTCTCCAGGAAGCGGAAGTGCAGCCGGTACTGCTCGTCGTCGGCCGGGTAGATGTCCGTGCCGAACAGCACCCGGTCGGGATGGGCGGCGATGAACGCCGCGGTGCGCCGGGGCTGGCGACCGAGCTCCGCCATCCGGCCGGCGATGTCGACGCTGTAGTTGGGTGCCCGTTCCACCAGCCGCTCCACCCGGTCGAGGTCCTCGGCGCAACAGCCGAAGTGGGCGCCCACGAACGTGGTCCCCGGGCAGGCGAGCACGAGCCGCGCGTGCGCGTCCCAGAGGGTGTCGAAGCCGGGATACCGGTCGCGGTCGCCGAACCACCACTCCGGCACCTGCCCGAGTTCGTCCACCCGCTCGTTCCTTGCGTCCAGCGGCTCGAAGAACGCGATCGGGTCTGCCGTGTGGATCAGCACCGGCAGTCCGAGCCCACCGGCATGCCCCAGAACCTCGACCACCCTCGGGTCGTCGGGACGCACCAGCGACCCGTCGGCGTCCCGGACGGTGAGGCCGAGGCTCTTCCACACCTTCACCCCGCGGGCGCCGCGGCGCGCGCAGTCATCGAGCGCGGAGGTCAGGGCTGCCGTGCCACCGGGTTCGGCGAGGAGCGACCAGTCGAGCTGGCAGAACGTCAGGAACCGTCCGGGGTGGGCACGGTCCAGGCGGTCCAGGTTCGCCTCGAGCTCGTCCCCGGACATGCCGTCGAGGTTCACGATCGTGCGCACGTGGCGGGCGTCCATCATGTCCAGCAGTGCCGCGACGTCCGGGGCGATCCAGTCGCCGTCGTCGCTGAGCCAGCGCCCCAGGTGGTTGTGGATGTCGATGCAGTCGGTCGCCGGCACCGGCACCTCGGTGACGGCGGTGCGCAGCTGGCTGCGCGGTGCCCAGTCGCGCACGAGGAGCTCATCCATCAGCATGGCTGCATCGTGGCACCGCGGGCTCGCGAATTGCACGACCTGCTGGCGATTTCGCGCAACCGAAATGCTCAGATCGCGCAGTTCATTGCGTGAACGCTCACTCCCTCGGGATCATGAATCATGAGTTCACGCTTCCTCCGTACCGCCGGAGCGGTCGCGCTCGCGACCTCACTGTTCGCCATGGCCGGCTGCGGTTCGAACGGCACCCCGCCGAGCAGCGCCGCCGCCGTCGACACCACCGCCCCGGTCACCCTCACCTGGTGGACGGGCCAGAGTGACGAGGCCGAGAAGATCCTCGAGGGCATGGCTGCGGAGTTCCACCAGCTGCACCCCAACGTGACGATCGACACCAGCGCGGGCGCCTCCTCCACCGAGGAGTTGCTCCAGAAGCTGTCCGCAGGGTTCGCCAGCGGCACCTACCCGAACATCTCCTACGCGTTCGGGTCGTGGGCGAGCGAGCTGGAGAGCTCGGGCAAGACCCAGGACATCACCGGACTGGTCGCCGACCCCGCGGTCAAGTGGGACGAGTTCCCCTCCGCCGCGCGGGGCACCGTCCGTCCGACGGGCGCCAAGACCATCGGCTTCCCCGCCCTGGTCGACAACCTCTCGCTGATCTACAACAAGACCGTGTTCGACACCTACGGCGTCGCCTACCCCACCGAGAACTGGACGTGGGACGACTTCCGGGCGGCCGCGAAGAAGATGACCGACCCTTCGAAGCAGACCTACGGCTACGCGTACTCGGTCTCGGGGTCAGAGGAGACGACCTGGCAGTTCTGGCCGCACCTGTGGCAGAACGGCGGCAAGATCCTCAGCGACGACGGCACGAAGTCGGCGTTCGCCTCGCCCGAGGGTGAGAAGTCGCTGGAGTTCCTGCGCGCGATGGCCCAGGACGACAAGAGCGTCTACCTCGACCAGACCGACACCAAATTCGCCCAGCTGTTCGCGAACAACCGCATCGGCATGATGACCTACGGCCCGTGGGGCCTGTACGACCTGAACACGGCCAAGACCAAGTACGGCGTCACGATCCTGCCCGGCACCAACGGCGACCACCAGACCGTCTCCGGCCCCGACATCTGGGCCCTGCTCGACACCGGCGACGCCGCCGAGAACCACTGGTCGTTCGAGTTCCTGAAGTGGCTCACGGATCCCGCGCAGGACCTCAGGTGGAACGTGAAGTACGGCAATCTTCCGCTGCGCGCCTCCGAGCAGGACTCACCCGAGTTCAAGGCCCAGGTGAAGGCGCTGCCCGGCCTCGACGTGATGGCGGCGAACAGCGCCAACGCGAAGACCCCCCGGCCCACCGTCCAGGGCTACGTCGGCCTCTCGGAGTCGATCGCGAGTGCGATCTCCCACGTCCTGCAGGGGGACGGCACACCGGCCGAGGCCCTCGCCGACGCCGCCAAGAAGGCCGACCAGGCCCTCGCCGACGCCTGAGGCCACCACCTCCACATCGATCCAGGAGCATTGTTGATGAGCATCACCACCGAAGAGATCCACAGCCAGCCGGCCACGTGGACCGCAGCGATGCGGCTGATTCCCGAGGCCACGAGGCTGCTCGCCCGACCCGGCGAGAGGGTGCTCGCGATCGGCTGCGGCACCTCCGTGTTCGTGGCCGAGTCGTTCGCCCTGCTGCGGGAGTCGGCGGCACTCGGCGAGACCGACGCAGCCTACGCATCAGAGCCCCGCCCGCCCCGGCCGTACACCACGGTGATCGGGATCACCCGGTCCGGCACCACCACAGAGGTGATCGAGGCCCTGCAGGCGCTGCCGTCCGGCGTCCGCAAGGTCGTGGTCACCGGCGTCGCCGACTCCCCGTGCGCCGAACTCGCCGATGACCTGCTGCTGCTCGACTTCGCCGACGAGCGGTCGGTCGTCCAGACCCGGTTCCCCACCACCTTCCTCCTGCTCGCCAGGGCCGCCTTCGGCGAGGACGTGGCGTCGCTCCCGGCACGGGCGGCCGCCGCGCTGGCCACCGACGCCCCGCTCGTGCCCGACGGCCTCGACCACTTCGTCTACCTGGGGCGCGGCTGGACGAACGGACTCGCCCAGGAGGCGGCGCTCAAGATCCGCGAGGCCGCCCAGGCGTGGTCCGAGTCGTACCCGATGCTGGACTACCGGCACGGCCCACTGGCGGTCGCCCACCCCGGATCGCTGGTGTGGCTGCTCGGCGCGACGGACGACGACCTCGCCCGCGACATCGAGGCCACCGGCGCCCACGTCCTGTCCCGTGCCGCCGACGACCCGCTCATCGAACTGGCGCTCGCCCAACGCCTGGCCGTGCGGATCGCCGAGTCCCGGGGCCTGAATCCCGACCGTCCCCGCCACCTGACCCGCTCGATCGTGCTTTCCTGATCCCGGGCGAGGCAGGCGGGAGCGACATGGCGATCACCACCGAACCGGGGGGCCCCGGGGGGGGGGGCCCCCGGGGGGCGGGGCCCCCGGGGCGCCCGCCCCCCCCCCCCCC
>JAEVYS010000010.1 GCA_023392635.1 Actinomycetes bacterium
ACTCACTTCTTGGGCCGGATCGCGTCGGCGGTGCCCTGGATGAAAGCCTGGATCTTCACGACATCGGCTTCCGTCAGTTTGCCCGTGAAGTCCGGCATGCCTCTATCGCGGAACGGTCCCTTGAAGACGATGCTCTTGAGGTTGGCGATCTCCTCCGCCGGCACGTAGCCAAGATTGCGGACGTTGCCGCCCTTGTCGACGCCGGGTACGCCATGGCAGGTGGCGCAGGCGGCGACATAGAGTGCCGTTCCTTCCGGCACGTCCTTGGGATCGTACTTGACGCCCTGGAGGAGGCCTTCGGTCTGGTACTTCACGAACTCCGGTAACGGCGCCTTTCCGTTGAGCGCGAATGTGTAGACCGTTCCGGGGCTTTGCCGCTCGGTCGCCCGCTGCGCCATGCCGTAGACACCGCCCCAGCCGACGGCAATCGAGACGTACTGCACGCCATCGAGCATGTAGGTCGAAGCCGCTGCGACAACGCCTGTGCCGGTCGGTGTTTCCCACAGCGTCTTGCCCGTCTTGGCATCATAGGCGACGAAGCGTCCGTCCGCCGTGCCCTGGAACACCAGGTTTCCGGCCGTGGTCAGCGTGCCGCCATTCCAAGGGGAGGGGTATTCCACCCGCCAGGCTTCCTTCTGCCTGATCGGATCCCACGCGATCAGGCGTCCGAACGGAAGACTCTTGGGCGGCTCTCCGTTGAGCACGAAGCCGACATTCCAACCGGTAGCGCCGCCGAACTTGCCCGGCGTCGCGGCATTCTGCTTGAAGTTCTTTTCCGGAATGAGGTTCAGCGGCACGTTCTGCGCAGGCAGATAGACCAGTCCGGTCTGCGGGTTGTACGACATCGGATGCCAATTGTGGGCGCCGTAGGGGCCGGGGATCGAGTCGTATGCCGCCTCGCCGCGCGCGGCCGGCACCTCGATCGGGCGGCCGTTGGCGTCATAGCCGGTGGCCCAGTTCACATCGACGAAGTTCTTCGCCGAGATGAACTTGCCGTTGGTGCGGTCGATCACGAAGAAGAAACCGTTCTTGGGCGCGTGCAGGATGACCTTGCGCGGCGCGCCATCGATGCTGATGTCGGCGAGGATCATCGGCTGGGTCGAGGTATAGTCCCAGTGGTCGCCGGGCGTCTCCTGATAGTGCCAGACGTACTTGCCGGTATCGGCGTTCAGCGCCACGATCGAGGCGAGATAGAGATTGTCGCCGCCGGCGGGACTACGAACATTCCTGTTCCAGGGCGAGCCGTTGCCGGTGCCGATATAGACGAGATTGAGATCGGGGTCGAAGGTGATGGTGTCCCACGGCGTGCCGCCACCGCCGTTGAGCCAGTACTTGCCGGCGGGATCCCACGTCTTGGCCGCCTTCTCCATCGACTCGTCTTCGAATGGCTTGGACGGATCGCCCGGCACGGTGAACCAGCGCCAGAGCTGATTGCCGCTTTCGGAATCGTACGCGGTGACATAGCCGCGCGCGCCATATTCGGCGCCGCCTTGTCCGATCACGACCTTGCCGTTGAAGACGCGCGGCGCGCCGGTGATCGTATAGGAATGCTCGTGGTCGATCAGCGTGTCCTTTTCCCAGACCTTCTTACCGGTCGCCGCGTCGAGCGCGATCAGGCGGCCGTCATAGGCGGCCACGAACACTTTCCCCTTGTAGAGTGCGACGCCGCGGTTGACGACGTCGCAGCAGCCCTTGTAGCCGAGTTCGCGGCTGACTTCGGGATCGAATGTCCAGATGCGTTTGCCGCTGCGCGCCTCGATGGCATGCACGACGCTCCACGAGGCCGTCTGATACATCATGCCGTCGACCACAACCGGCGTCGCCTCGACGCCCCGCGAGGATTCGAGGTTGTAGGTCCAGACCAGGCCGAGGTCTTTGACGTTGCCGCTCGTAATCTGATTGAGCTTCGAGAAGCGAGTCTCGGCATAGTCGAGACCGATCGTGGGCCAGTTGGTGGATGTCGCGGTGTTCGCGTTGATGTAGTCGCTGTCGACCTGCGAGGTGATGGCCTTGATGCTCTCCGGCGTCGGGGTCCTTGCGGGATCCTGCGCAGAGGCGGCGGCAATGGATGCGACGAGGCCAAAGCCTGTGACGAGACCTGTGACGAGGCTGCGGGTTAGTCGAGCCGACGAATTTCGTACTGAAAGGCGATCCCGCAACGTCATCATGTCCTCCCTGTATTTTCGTTTGCCGTAAAAGCACCCCGCCACGAGGGCGGGGTGAGTCTACGGATGAATGACTCGCGATCGGATCGCGATGTCGAGCCAAGGATTGCATGAAGCCCCCTTGCGAAGTTCGGCAAAAAGTCTCGTTGCGTCCGGGAATTGTTCCCGCGGGAGGGGCGGTGGCTCGCGTCTAGGTGGGAGGCCCCGGGAATAATTCCCGATATTGTCGGGAATTCGTGCTTCGAAGAGGTCGGACCTTTTACGGCTGGTGCTTTTCGGCTCTTGGCCTGTATCGTTCGCCTAACCGGCGGGGAAACAACAGAGCCGGACGATGCGGGTGGAGGCGGCAAGTATGGGCGTTCGTAGTCTGGTCATCCTTTCAATTTCTACGGGAATGGTTGTTGGGACCGAGGCTGTTGCCGCTCCAGACGAGCAGACCAACGTCCAGAACCTGCCACCGGTCGAAGTGACCGCGCCGGCGCCGGCAGCGCGGCGGGCGTCCCCGTCGCGGCCGGTTGCGCGGATCGGCGCGCCGGCATCCGCCGCCCCGAGGACTCGGCTCTATGTATTCCCGACCTCGCCGGGCATTGGCCGGGGTCTCGATGTCGACAAGGTCCCTTCCGCAATCAACGCCGTCGATGCGAGCCAGATCAGGCGCACCAACTCGCTGAACGTGACCGATGCGCTGCGCGATAATATTCCCGGCGTCAACATCAGCGAAGTCACCGGCAATCCCTTCGCGCCTGATGTCGAGTTTCGCGGCTTCGTTGCCTCTCCGGTGGTCGGCACGCCGCAGGGCCTCGCCGTGTACCAGAACGGCGTGCGCATCAACGAAGCGTTCTCGGACGCCGTGAACTGGGACCTGATCCCTACCGCCGCGATCAGGTCCGTGACGCTGGTGACCAACAATCCCGCCTTCGGCCTCAATGCGCTGGGCGGTGCGATCAACCTGCAAATGAAGAACGGCTTTACTTATCAGGGCGCGGAACTCGATGTCATGGGCGGTTCGTTCGGCCGCATCCAGGGGTCGGCGCAGTGGGGCAAGCAGGTCGATCAGAACTACGCCGTCTACGGCGCGCTCGAAGGCCTGCGCGACAACGGCTTCCGCAATTTTTCCCAATCGACCATTCGGCGCTTCTACGGCGATGTCGGCTACAGGGCGGGTGACAGCGAATTCCACGTCAACACGGGACTCGCCAAGAACAATTTCGGCGCCAGCGCTACCGTGCCGGCGGAGCTGCTCGACAAATATTGGGGCGCGACTTACACGACACCGCAGACCACTACCAACCGCGTCGGTTATCTGAACCTGACCGGAAAGGTCGACGCGACGCCGACCTGGACGTTCGAGGGTACCGCCTATGCGCGCCGGTTCGAGCAAAACATCGTCGACGGCAATCCGACCGACGTGGAGGAGTGCGCTGCAGATGCAGGGTTGCTCTGCTTCGGCGACGACACTTCAGCCGCTTTTGGCGGGGGCGGCGTGCAGCTTGCCAACCCCTTTGCGCCGGGTACGATCCTCGGCGCCATCGACCGAGGCTCAATCCGTTCGTCCACGTTCGGCGTGTCGGGGCAGGCCACCAACACCGACCAGCTGTTCGGCCACGACAATCGTGTCGTGATCGGCTCAACTTACGACGCCGGTATCTCGCGCTACAACGCCAGCTCCGAGATCGGCTCGATGGGAGAGAATTACGTCGTCACCGGCAGCGGTGTTTTCCTGGGGCCGACCCCCGCGGCAGATCCCGTCGCCGGTCCCGTCTCGCTGCGGACCGTCAATCAGTATAACGGCCTCTACGCGATGGATACGTTCAACGTCACGAACGCGTTCGCGATCACGGGCGGCGGCCGCTTCAACGCGGCGCGGATCTCGTTGGAGGATCAGCTCGGGACCGCGCTCAACGGCTATCATACCTTCACCCGCTTCAACCCGATCATCGGCGGCACCTACAGGATCACGCCGGAACTGACCGCCTATGCCGGCTATTCCGAGGCCAACCGCGTGCCGACGCCGCTCGAGCTCGGCTGCGCGGATCCCACTAGGCCCTGTCTCATCGCAGCCTTCCTGGTTGCGGATCCGCCACTGAAGCAGGTCGTCTCCAAGACCGTGGAGGCGGGCTTCCGCGGTACCAAGGAGCTGAACATCGGCACGCTCGGCTGGAAAGTCGGTGGTTTCCGTGCGACCAATCACGACGACATCATGGCGGTGCCGGTCGTCGGGCGGACCGGCTTCGGCTATTTCTCAAATGTCGGCCGGACCCGCCGGCAGGGGCTGGAGGCCGAGGTGAACATCAAGTCGCCCACGCTCCAGTTCCAGGCGAGCTATTCCTTCGTCGACGCGCGTTTCCTTGATCCGCTCGAGCTCGGCTCGGAAAGCCCGTTTGCCGATGACACCACCGAGACCATCCAGGTGAGGCCCGGCAACCAAATTCCGGCGGTCCCACGCCACCGCGTCAAGGTCGGTGTCGAGTACGCGGTGACCGATGTCTGGAAGGTCGGCGGCAACGCGTTGTTCGTCTCCAGCCAGCATCTCGTCGGCGATGAGTCGAACCAGTTCGAGAAGCTGCCGTCCTATACGGTGTTCAATCTCCACACCTCGTATCAGGTCGCGAAGAACGTCCAGCTCTACGGCCGCGTCGACAACGTTTTCGACAAGCGCTACGTCACCTATGGCCAGTTCTTCGACCGCGATGCCTTGCCCAACTTCACCAATGGCGGCAATGATTTCCTCGACCCGCGCTCGCTGAGCCCGGCAAGGCCGAGGGCATTTTATGCAGGCATGCGTGTGACGTTCTGAAGTCAGCGAGCGCTGATGCCTCTGCCAGCAGAGGAGGAGGATTCCACGCCGCGTAAGAGGCTTTGGGGTTCTGGCCTGAACGGTTCTGCCTTGGCTGGTCCTGCTCCGAGCATCGGCGAGGTTTCTGAGAGGCACGTTGAGTGACGATGCGCTGTCGAGCGGCGCGGCGGCACGGCTTCGCGCCCGGTTAACACATCAGAAACCATGACAAATGATCTGAAAACTTTAACGAAACGACTTGGCGGCCTGCGCGTCGGTTCGTCGGAGGGCCCGTCCGATGACAGAGCACCAGTTGAGAGAGCAGCAGTTCCGGATCGCGCGCTATAGGCATTTGGAGCGGGAAGTGACCGATCCGCTCGCGGCGTGTCTGCTTCACAGCATCATCGAGGAGCTCGAAGCCGAGCTGCGGAAAGACGGGCCGGATCGGCTCGGGCCGTGCGATTAACGCTTTCTTAGCGCTGATCATGCGGATTGTCGGCCTGGGAACACCAACGGAGATGGCTCCCATGCTGAAGGACGGCACCTATGCGGCGTGGTACAAGACGCCGCTCGACCAGGGTACCGGAATCGTCCACGTCGCAGACGGCCAGATCTGGGGGCGCGACAGCCTGATGACCTATCATGGCTCCTGTCAGGTCGATGGCGATCGCTTCACCGCGACCGTGTCCACGAAGCGTCATACCGATGGACGAGCCACGGTCTTCGGCGTTGAAGATGAGCTTACGCTGGACATCGAGGGACGCTGCCCCGGCAAGATCGCGAGCTACACCGCGACGGCACATCAGGTGCCGGGAATGATCCTCCATGGCACGCTCATTCTGACGGAACAGCAGTCGCCGGCACTTGAACGAACCGAGCAGATGCCTGCGTTCGATCTGGGCAAGCTGCCAAGATTGCCGAGGCGTTCGCGCTGAGCGGGGAAGCAAGCGCGACAGCTGCCCGCATCCATATGTCGCGCTAGGGCCCGCCGGATTTAGCACCTGGCTTGCGCCCAAAGCTTGCTTTTCAAACTGCCCTGGACTCGCCATTGTGCGCCCGCAACAACCCGAAGCGGAGAAGCAGCAATGACGCACATGGTCTCGCGTCGCCGATTTGCGAAGATCGCGGGCCTGTCCGCCGCCGGGATGACTGGTGCGATCGACCCGGCCAAAGCCAAGCCGGCCCGGCCCCCGCGCGGGGGAAGCGGCTTTCCGGCGGGTTTCCTCTGGGGGACGGCGACCTCTTCATACCAGGTGGAGGGCGCGGTCGACGAGGATGGGCGTGGGGCTTCGATCTGGGACAAGTTCGCGCGTATCCCCGGCAAGATCGAGGACGGCACCACCGGCGACCGTGCCAACGAGCACTATCACCGCTACAAGGAGGATATCGCGCTCATCAAGGAACTCGGCTGCAGGGCTTATCGCTTCTCCGTGGCCTGGCCGCGGCTGTTTCCGGAAGGCGACGGCAAGCCCAACCCGAAGGGGCTCGATTTCTACAATCGCCTGGTCGACGAGCTCCTGAAGAACGGCATCGAGCCGTGGCTGACGCTCTATCATTGGGACCTGCCGCAATCGCTCCAGGACCGTTTTGGCGGCTGGCGCTCGACCGATACCTGCAAGATCTTTGGCGACTATGCGGCATACGTCGCCAAGCACCTCACGGACCGCGTCAGGAACGTGTTCACGCTGAACGAGAGCGGCCGTTTCGTCTATTTCGGTTACGGCATCGGCATCGACGCACCGGGCCTGAAGTTGCCGCAAGCCGAGGTCAACCAGATCAGGCATAACAGCGCGCTGGCGCACGGGCTCGCGGTGCAGGCGGTGCGCGCCCATGGTCGCCGCGGCACCAGGGTGGGACCGGCCGAGAACATCGATGCCTGTCTGCCTGCGATCGATACGCCGGAAAACGTCCGCGCCGCGGAGATTGCGCTGCGCGAGATGAATGCCGGCTATCTCAACGTCATCATGACGGGCCGCTATACTGACGCCTTCCTGAAATTTGCCGGACCCGACGCGCCGAAATTCACCGATGCGGAGCTCAAGATCATCTCCTCGCCGGCCGATTTTCTCGGCCTCAACATCTACGCGCCTCAAAACTATGTGGTTGCCTCCGACCAGGGCGCGGGCTTCATGCCGCTGCCGATCCCGAAATCGTTCCCGCACATGAATTCGGACTGGCTGCGCGTCGGGCCTGAGACGATCTACTGGGTGCCGAAGCTCGCCGCCAAGATATGGAAGACAGATGCGATCTACATCAGCGAGAACGGCACCTCCGGCGACGACGTGGTCACGCCCGACGGCAAGATCTACGACACCGACCGCATCATGTATTTGCGCAACTATCTCGCCCAGCTTCAGCGCGCGACCAGCGAAGGCGTGCCGGTGCGCGGCTATTTCCTCTGGAGCCTGATGGACAATTTCGAATGGGTCTACGGGCTGAACAAGCGCTTCGGCCTCTATCACGTCAATTTCGATACCCAGGTCCGCACGCCAAAACTCAGCGCCAGCTTCTATCGCAACGTGATCGCGAACAACTCGGCGGGGGCGTGAACTTTCCCTCGTGGAGCGTCGTCATGCCGGGACCTGTCCGGGCATCGGCTTGGCAACGCGTGGATGGGCGACAACCCCGACCAAGATGTCGCTGAGGCTTTCGCGCAGCGGAAAATCTGGGTGAGGGACGAGAGAGAGCGCGCGTCGCGCCCCGCATTGACTCTCCTCTCCCCCTTATTCAAAACCGTCATCAACACTCATGACTAACACTCATAACTAAAGAGGCAACGCCAATGGCTGACGCGCTGATCATCGATGCCTGCCGGACCCCGCGGGGCATCGGCAAGGCCGGCAAGGGAGCCCTCTCGGGCATTCATCCGCAGCAGCTCGGGGCAACCGTGCTGCGTGCGCTCGCCGATCGCACCGGTATCGACACGGCCGACGTCGACGACATCGTCTGGGGCTGCAGCGCGCAGGTCGCAACGCAAAGCGGTGATCTCGGTCGCATGTCGGCGCTGGACGCCGGCTATGACGTGCGCGCCAGCGCGGTGACGCTCGACCGCTTCTGCGGAAGCGGCATCACCAGCGTCAACATGGCCGCAAGCTCGATCATGGCCGGCGCCGAGGATCTCGTCATCGCCGGCGGCTGCGAGATGATGTCCATGGAGGGTCGGCGCGGCAGTGGTCCGATGATGATGGACAACGGCAATCTGCGCCTGCGTGCACTGCATCCCCAGTCGCATCAGGGCGTCTGTGCCGATGCGATTGCGAGCATGGAAGGCATCAGCCGACGGGACGTCGATGCGCTCGGGCTGGAGAGCCAGAAGCGTGCCGCGCATGCCATGGCGAACGGGTACTTCAAGAAGAGCCTCGTGCCGGTCTATCGCGAGGACGGCAGCCTCGCGCTCGACCACGAGGAATATCCGCGGCCGCAAACCACGATGGACGGCCTGAGCAGCCTGAAGCCGGCCTTTCCGGCGATCGCCGACTACGCGCTCGACGAAAAGGGCACGACATATCGGGGCCTGATCCTGCAAAAATACCCTGATCTGAAGATCGACTTCGTGCATCACGCCGGCAACTCCTCCGGCGTGGTCGACGGCGCCGCCGCGATCCTTCTGGCCTCGCCGACTTACGCCAAGGCACACGGCCTGAAGCCGCGCGCCCGCGTGGTGGCGATGGCCAACATGGGGGACTCACCGACCTTGATGCTGAACGCGCCGGTGCCGGCGACGCGCAAGGTGCTGGCAAAGGCGGGTCTCACGATCGACGACATCGACCTGTTTGAGATCAACGAGGCCTTTGCCGTGGTGGCGGAGAAATATATCCGCGACCTCAAGCTCGACCGCGCCAAGGTCAACGTCAATGGCGGCTCCATCGCGCTCGGCCATCCGATCGGCGCCACCGGCTCGATCCTCATCGGCACCGTGCTCGACGAGCTCGAGCGGCGCGATCTCAAGCGTGGTCTCGTCACCATGTGCGCCGCGGGCGGCATGGCGCCGGCGATCATCATCGAGCGCGTCTAGGCCTTATTCCACAGGGTGAATCGCGACCGGCCTCCCCAAGGAGGCCGGTCGTCGCTTGTCGAAAGCCGCGAATCAGATTTAGCAAGGTGTCGTGCGGGCCTTTGAAACAAGGCAAAATCGGCTGCTCGTGGCTTCTGCCGCTCCGGAAGTAGCTAAAAAGCAGGGTTTTTTGCCACAGGGGGCCAGAAAAGCCCGTAAAATCGCGAGAAAACTGTGCAGAAGGCTATAGGCCTTCAACGGTTGGTCTAATATGCAACCGGCAACGAATCAGAGGAGACACGATGCCAACCCAAATGTCCAAATCGCAATTGATCGAAAAGATTGCGACCGCCACCGAGCTTTCCAAGCGTGACGTCAAGAACGTCATGGAGACGCTGACCGACGTCGGCCACAAGGAGCTCAAGAAGAACGGCCTGTTCCTGGTGCCGGGCTTCGCCAAGTTCGTGGTCATCAAGAAGCCTGCGACCAAGGCGCGCAAGGGCACCAACCCGTTCACGGGCGAAGAGATGATGTTCAAGGCCAAGCCGGCCCGGAAGATCGTCCGTGCTCGCCCGGTCAAGGCTGCCAAGGACGCCGTGGGCTAACAACGCAAAGGCCCCCTCGGATTGGAGGGGGCCTTTTGTTTCGAGGCAGCCGCGAGGGCCTGAGACGGAGGGCTCAGCCCTTGCGGCGCTTCACCCGGACCGGGACCGGCTGAAGCCGCGGCTCGGCTCCTGCAAGCGCATCGCGCAGCCGGTCGACGGCTCGGTCGAGCAGTTCGCGCAGCCGCTGCGTTGTCTGCGATCGCTTTGCTTTGTCCAGCAGTTTCGGCATCGCCTTCACTCCGCCGCTTCATCCACTTGGGCCTCACCCGGCTCGAGCGCGGCGGCAATGGCCTCATCGACGCGCTCCAGCCAGATGAATTCGAGGTTGTCCCGCGCGCTCTTCGGGATGTCGTCATAGTCCCGCTTGTTGCGCGCCGGCAGCATCACCCGCTTCAAGCCGGCAGCAGCCGCGGCCACCACCTTCTCCTTGATGCCGCCGACCGGCAGCACCAGGCCGCGCAGCGAGATCTCGCCGGTCATCGCGGTGTCGCTGCGCACCGTGCGGTTGGTGAGCAGGGAGGTCAGAGCCGTGAACATCGCAACGCCTGCGCTCGGACCGTCCTTCGGGGTCGCACCCGCGGGGACGTGAACGTGGATGTCGCTCTTCTCGAACAGCTGGGGATCGATGCCGAGCTGGGAGGCCCGGCTCTTCACCAGCGTCATCGCAGCCTGCACGCTCTCGCGCATGACGTCGCCGAGCTGGCCGGTCAGGATCAGCCCGCCTTTGCCGGGCACGCGCGTCGCCTCGATGAACAGGATGTCGCCGCCAACCGGCGTCCAGGCAAGCCCGGTAGCCACGCCTGGAACGCTGGTGCGCAATGCGATCTCGCCTTCGAACCGCGGCTGGCCGAGCACGGTCGCGATGTCCTTCGCCGTCACCACGACCTTCGCGGCCGTGCCTTCGGCGACCTGCACCGCGGCGTGGCGGAACACCTTGCCGATCTCGCGCTCGAGGTTACGCACGCCGGCCTCGCGGGTGTAGCCCTTGACGATCAGCTTCAGCGCCTCCGGCTCGATCTCAGCCTGCTCGGCCGAGAGGCCGTTGGCCTCCAGCTGCCGCCGCACCAGATAACGCTGCGCGATCTCCAGCTTCTCGTCCTCGGTGTAGCCGGCCAGGCTGATCAGCTCCATGCGGTCCAGCAGCGGACCCGGGATCTGGTCCAGCATGTTGGCGGTCGCGATGAACACCACGCGCGAGAGGTCGAAGGGCACGCCCAGATAATTGTCCCGGAACGTCCCGTTCTGCTCGGGATCGAGCACCTCCAGCATCGCGGCGGAGGGATCGCCCTGCACGCCGCGGCCCATCTTGTCGATCTCGTCCAGCATCATGACGCAGTTGCGTGCGCCCGCCTTCTTGATGCCCTGGATGATGTTGCCGGGCAGCGCGCCGATATAGGTCCGTCGGTGGCCGCGGATCTCGGCTTCGTCATGCACGCCGCCTAAGCTAACGCGCACGAAGGGGCGATCCATCGCACGCGCGATGGACTGGCCGAGCGAGGTCTTGCCGACGCCGGGCGGACCGACGAAGCACAGGATCGGGGCCTTGCCCTGTGGGGCGAGCTTGCGCACCGCCAGATATTCGATGATCCGGCTCTTGATCTTCTCCAGGCCGAAGTGATCGGCGTCCAGGATGCGGCGCGCTTCCTTGATGTCGATCGGCTTCTCCGCGGGCAGCGCCCACGGCAGCTCGATCAGCCAGTCCAGATAGGTGCGGACCATGCCGGATTCACCGGCAGCCTCGGGCATGCGCTCGTAGCGGCGCAGCTCCTTCTTGGCGTGCGCCTCCGCCTCCGGCGGCATGTTGGCCTTGGCGATCGCAGCCGTCAGCTCGGCGACTTCGGCGGCCTTGCCGTCGCCTTCGCCCAGCTGGCGCTGAATGGTCGCCATCTGCTCGCGCAGGATCGCCTCGCGCTGCCGCTCGTCGAACGTGGCGCGGGTCTTCTGGCCGATCTCGTTGCTGATGCGCAGCACCTCCAGCCGCTCGGCCAGGTGCTTCGACACCTTCTCGACACGCAAGGCGAGGTCGATGGTCTCCAGGACCTCCTGCTTGTCCTGCGGCTTGATGTCCATGAACGAGGTCGCCAGATCCGCCAGCGCGCCGGGCGCGGTGGTGCTCTGGAACATCCCGACCAGCTCGGGCGGCGCCTGCGGCAGCAGCTCGATCGCCTCGATCGCCTGGCGCTGCAGGTTCAGCGCGCGGGCCTCGATTTCGGGCGTGGTCGTGGTCGGCTCGGGGATCTGCTGGATGCGCGCGGCCGGGAATGGCGTCCCCGGCAGGAAGTCGAGGATGCGCGCGCGCTGCACGCCCTGGCAGACGATGTGATGCGTGCCGTCGGGCGCGGTGATGTAGCGCACGATGTTGGCGATGGTCGCGACCCGGTAGAGGTCGTCCGGTCCGGGCTCCTCGGTCTCGGGGCTGCGCTGCAGGACGATGCCGACCGGCCGCTGCTCGCGCAGCGCCTGCTGCGCGGCGGCGATGGACTTCGCCCGGCCGATCGTGATCGGCGCGATGGCGCCGGGAAACAGCACCATCTCGCGCACGGGGATGATGATCAGTGCGTCTTCGGGGATCTTCACGTCGGGCTCGGTGGAATTGGTCTGTGAATTATTCATCTGTTCGGTGGCCATGATCGACCTCAGGATTTGGCGAGGCGCAGTGCGACGCAGCCGTCCATCACGAAGCGGCTGATGGCGTAGCGGCCAAGGGGAAGCGCAATGCGGCGCTCAAAACGCCCCTGCGGCAGCTCGAGCCGGTGGATGCGGGCGTTGCGAAGCTCCGGCGGAAGCGTGCGCTGGCCGGAGATGACGAGCACGCCGTCATGGATCACCGTCTCGACATTGTCCGGATTGACGCCGGGAAGCGCGACCAGGATCAAAAGCTCATGCTCGGTCTCGAGCACGTCGATCGGCGGCTCCCAGCAGGCTTCCTGACGGCCGAACTGCTGCCGCAGGCGTTCACCGCGGGTCAGCTGGTCCAGGGCTTCGGACAGCATCCAGTCGAAGGGATTTTTGGGTTGCATGGCAAAACTCGGGGAAGGCGCTGCGGTTGGAAAACGGGGATATGGTGATGGTTCCCGCAAATTCCAGCATCGTGCATCCCAGGCATGGCTGGCCCCTCGATCGGGAGGAGGCCCTTGCGTTCAGATGCATCGACGCCGCGGAGATGTTCCGCGGCGCCGGAGGCAACAATGGGGCGGGATCGTTGATCAGGCGGCTTCGCGGTACTCGGCCTCCGCTTCAAGGTTGATCACGGACGTGGCGAGCTCGGTCAGCGTGTGGTCGGTGGCCTCTTCCTCGTCCAGCGTCTCCTGCAGCAGCCTTGCCGCCTCGGGCATGCCGAGCTCCTCGGCCCAGGTGCGCAATGTGCCATAACGGGAGATCTCGTAATGCTCGACGGCCTGCGCCGCCGCGAGCAGGCCGGCGTCGAGGGCAGGGGCGTTCTTGAAGTCCTTCATGATCTCGGCGCCCTCCTCGGTGATGCCGTTGATCGCCTCGCACGGCTTGCCGCGCGCGGGCTTGTCCAGCATCTTGAAGATCTGCTCCAGCCGTTTGACCTGGCCCTGCGTCTCCCGCAGATGCTTGTTGAAGGCGGCCGCAAGGTCCTTCGAATGCGCGGCCTTGGCCATCTTGGGCAGCGTCTTGATGATCTTGTTCTCCGCGAAATAGATGTCTTTCAGCGTTTCCAGAAACAGGTCGCTGAGCATCTTAGGCGCCTGACGCGGGCGGCGCGTTGCGGTCTTTTTCTTGTTCGCACGTTTCTTTGCTGTCTTAGCCATGGATCCTCCTGATGAGGTGACACGGGAAGGCACGCCCTTCCTCAATCCTCACGCGATCAAGAGCCGGCGTCCGCAAATGTTCCTCGCGAAGGCCCGCGCGAGCCGCTATGGCTGGCCGCTCACGCTCGCAGAAGACGCCTTCCCATGCTCGACTTCGCCCTGTCCGCCTTCGTCACGCTGCTGCTGGTGGTCGATCCCGTCGGCCTCGCACCGGCCTTCCTGGCCGCGACCGCGGGCATGCCCGACAAGATCAAGCGGATGGTGGCGTTGCGCGCGCCTGTCATCGCGGCTTCGATCCTGGTGGTGATCGCGCTCGCCGGAAACTGGCTGCTGCGCCAACTCGGGATCGGCATCCCCGCCTTCCAGATCGCCGGCGGGCTGCTGCTGTTCGGCGTGTCCTACCAGATGATCTTCGGCGACCGGCCGCATCGCGAGGCGCGGGAGGCGGACAAGGCGACCGCGGAGCACGCCTCCGATGTCGCGGTGTTTCCGCTCGCCATCCCCATGATCGCCGGGCCCGGCGCGATCGCGACCACGCTGTTGCTGTCGGGCGGCGCCGGCTACGGGGCCAGGCTCGTCATCATCATCGCCATTGTCCTCGCGGTGTGCCTGCTTTGCATGCTCTGCTTCGTCTCGGCGCACCTGATCGCGCGGACCCTCGGACGCACCGGCAATGCGGTGCTTTCGCGTGTGCTCGGCATGCTGCTCGCGGCCTATTCGGTGCAGTTCGTGATCAACGGGATCGCGGCCGTCCGGGCGAGCTTTTCGTAACGCTGCGACAATCGGCCAATCTGTTGATTTTACGATATATTCCCTGGTGTAACGGTACATCCGACAAGACGGTGGCCGATCCGGGCCGCTTTCTCTTGCACTGCCATATTGCTTTGACGTACTTCGGGTCTAACAAACGCCCATCGCCAAGAGGTCGAGAAGAAATCGAGATGTCGATGCCAGCGGACGAGCTTGCCAAGAGACAGGCCATCATCGACGCCTGCCGCCGCATGAATGCGCTCGGCATCAACCAGGGCACCTCGGGCAATATCAGCGTCCGGCATGAGGATGGGCTCCTGATCACCCCGACCAGCGTGCCCTATGACGCCATGACGCCCGACCAGATCGTCTCCATGGCGATGGACGGCTCGCACGCGCCCGAGCAGAAGCCGTCGAGCGAGTGGCGCTTCCACCTGGACATCCTGAGGGCCCGCGATGACGTCAATGCCGTCGTCCACGCCCACCCGACCTATTGCACCATCCTGGCGATCATGGGCCTGGAGATTCCACCCGTGCACTACATGATCGCGGCTGCCGGCGGCGACAGTATCCGCTGCGCGCCCTATGCCACCTTCGGCACGGCGGAACTCTCCGAGCATGCGTTGCGGGCGCTGGTGGGGCGGCATGCCTGCCTGCTCGACCATCACGGCATGATCGCGACCGGCAAGACGCTGGACAAGGCGATGTGGCTCGCCGTCGAGGTCGAGACCCTGGCGCGGCAATATCACGGCTGTCTCCAGATCGGGAATCCGCCGCTGCTCTCCAGCGACGAGATCGAACGGGTCCGCCAGCGCATGGCCGGCTACGGCATGGCGGAGGGGTAGGGCGAACAAACGTGCTGATGCGGATCAGGCATTTCGTCGATCGCAAGGGGACGAACCGCACCATGGTTCGGCTGCGCGCATTGCTGCGCAGCAACGAGTTCTACCTGATCCCGCTGTCGCTGGTGATCGGCACGCTGGCCGGCGCGGTGGTGACGCTGATGGCCGAGATCGCGCAGATCGCTCATGTCGTGATCTACGGCATTCCCATCGACGTGCGCCTTTCGGCCAACACCCAGGTGAGCCCGTGGGCCGCGCTGATCGCACCCGCGCTCGGCGGGCTCTCGCTGGGCCTCATGGAATGGTGGCGGCGGCGGATGAAGATCTCGAACGCGGTCGACCCGATCGAGGCGAACGCGCTGCGCGGCGGCAATCTGTCGATGCGCGACAGCGTGGTGGTGTCGAGCCAGACGCTGATCTCCAACGGCTGCGG
>JAEVYS010000098.1 GCA_023392635.1 Actinomycetes bacterium
TCGCGGCACCGGTCCAGCCGGCAGGGGCGGCGGCGCCCGGCGACCTGCTCGGCGACGATCGCGTCCGCCGGCTCCGGGTGGCCACGGCCAACGTCATGATCGCCAGTGCGTCGGTGCCGCAGTTCACGGTCTACCGCGTCCTCGACCTCGGGCGTCTCGCCCGGGCCAGGGAGGTCTCCCTCAAGGGCATCAGCTGGACCTCGATCCTGGTGCGGGCCTACGCCCTCGTCCTGCGGGAGTTCCCGCAGCTGAACGGCACCTGGGTGGGCAACGGCGTGCGTCGCAACGACGGCGTGGGCGTCGCCCTCGCCGTCGACACCCCTCGCGGCCTCATGGCGCCGGTGCTCGCCGACCCCGACCGGCAGACGCTGCGCGAGCTGGACCGGCGCGTGCGTGAGGTTGCCGACGCAATCAAGCGGGGCGAGGTCGACCCGAACCTGTTCGCCGGAGCCACCGGGACCGTCTCGAACCTGGGTGGTCTGGGCGTCGACCGGTTCACCGCGCTGCTCACGCCGCCGCAGGCGACCGCGCTGTCCCTCGGCTCGGTGGGCCGCCGCCCCACGGTCGACGCCGACGGCGAGCTCGCGGTACAGGTCGCCTGCGAGGTCGGCCTCACCCTCGACCACCGGGTGGCTGACGGAGCCGACGGCGCCCGCGCGCTGCAGGCCATGCAGGCCTTCCTTTCCGATCCCGTGCTGCTGCTCGCCTGAGGCGCGCGGGATCGCCCGTCCCACCCTGCCGGGTCCGCCAGCCCGGCAGGGCGGGGACGGGGACCGACAACGCGGCACCGGCCGGACGGCTAGGGTGCCACCAGGATCGCTCGAGGAACGGAGGTGACGATTGCCGTCGACGCGCTCGATGGACGTGCTGATCGCCGCCGCCCGCCTGTACTACGAAGAAGGACGCTCCCAGCGGGCGGTGGCTGAGGCCCTCGGCATCTCGGAGTCCTCGGTGTCCCGTACGCTGGCCGCTGCCCGCGACGCGGGCGTCGTCCGCGTGATCATCCATGACCCGCGATTGCCGGTGGACCGGGTGCCGTATCTCGAAGCGCGCCTGCAGCGCGCCTTCGGACTGTCCGCCGCCTGGGTGGGAACCGGGGCGAGCGATCTCGGGCCGTCCGAGGTTGTGGCCAGGCTCGGGGCGCGCCTTTTCGCGGACCGGCTGTGGTCCATGCGCCGGGTCGGCCTGAGCTGGGGGACGACGATCGGACAGCTGGTCGAGGCGGTCGAACCGCAGCCCGCGCCGGCCGAGCTGGAACTGCTGCCCCTGGTCGGCGGCATGTCTACGCTCGACGCCGCGCCGTCGGGGACCACCTCGCTGGCGACCCTCGCGCAGAAGCTCGGCATCCGGGCGCGCCGCATCGACGCCCCGGCCATCGTCGAGTCTCCGGAGACCTGTGCGGCGATCCTGCGGGAGTCGACGGTCCGAGACGCCCTGGAACGGGCCACCACGGTCGACACGGCGTGGGCGGGCATCGGCGCGGTCGGTGTGCCCGGCGGCAGCAGCGAGCAACTGCTGGCGGCGATGCGGCTCACCCCGCAGGAGCGTGCTCAGGTGGACGAGGCCGACCCGGCGGGTGACTTCTGCGGCCGCTTCCTCGACGAGGCGGGCGTCCCGCTCGACGGCCCCACGGCCAACCGGGTGATCGGGGTGCCCTTCGAGGCGCTCCGTACGATCCCGACGGTGGTCGGACTCGCCGGGGGGATCGCGAAGGCGCGCGGGGTGCTGGCCGCCCTGAGGTCCGGCGTCATCGACGTGGTCGTGCTTGATTCCGAGCTGGCCACGGAGGTCCTGCGCCGGAACGGGTGAACGACGCGGTTCTGGCACAATGGGGGCCATGTCGGAACCAGTGGTGGCAGTGGTCGTCGCTGCTGGTCTCGGTCGTCGGTTCGGCGGCACCAAGCCCAAGCCCACGCTGCGCATCCTCGGCCGGGCCGTGGTCGCGATGGCCGTCGAGGGGCTGGCGGCGGGCGGCTGCACCGATGCCGTCGTCGTGATCAACGGCAAGATCTCCCACGTGTTCCGGGCCGCGCTGCAGGGCTCGCCGATCCCCGTGGTCACCACCCCCGGCGGTGACACCAGGCAGCAGTCGGTCGCCAAGGGCCTCGAGGTCATCCGGAACGATCCGCACCTGTCGAAGGCGAAGGTCGTGCTCGTCCACGACGCCGTCCGGCCGATGATGCCGGCCTATGTGATCGAGGGCGTGATCAACGCCGTCCGCAACGGCGCGGTGGCCGTGGCCCCGGCGGTGCCGGTCACGGACAGCATGCGGCTGGTTCCCAACGGCGACGAGGGCGAGAACTCGGCCTTCGACCGGTCGAAGCTGCGCGCCATCCAGACGCCCCAGGGCTTCGACCTCGACGTCCTCCTGGACAGCCACGACCGGATGGCCGCCAACGGCCAAGACTTCACCGACGACGTCACCTGTTGTGAGCAGAACGGCCACGCCGTGACCCTGGTGCCCGGTTCCCGGATGGGGATGAAGATCACGGAGCCGGCCGACCTCACGATCGCCCGCGCGCTCTGGCGCGTCCGGGCGAGCCTGGGCCACCACTCCGGCAAGCGCTTCTGGCGCCAGTTGTCCCACCGTCCCTCCGTCGAGCCATGAGGATCGGCCTCGGCGCCGACGTGCACGCGTACGCCGATGGCGTGCCGATGAAGCTCGCCGGCCTGGAGTTCCCCGATGAACCGGCCGGCCTCCACGGCCACTCCGACGGTGACGTCGCCGCCCACGCGGCCTGCGACGCGTTGCTGTCGGCCGCCGGCCTCGGCGACCTCGGCAGCAACTTCGGAACGAGCGAGCCGGAGTGGGCCGGAGCCAGCGGTGTGGCGTTCCTCACCGCCACCGTCGCGCGCGTCCGTGCCGCCGGGTTCCGGGTCGAGAACGTCGCGATCCAGGTGATCGGCAACCGGCCGCGGCTGGCCGCCCGGCGGGACGAGGCCGAGTCCGTCCTGTCCACGGCGGTGGGCGCCCCGGTATCGGTGTCGGGCACCACCACCGACGGGCTGGGACTGACCGGCCGTGGCGAGGGGCTGGCCGCGATCGCGACCGCGCTGCTCAGCGAGGCCTGAACAGCGGGCCGGCGCTCACCGCACCGATGAGGCCGGCACCGTGTAGGTGTTGCACTTGCCCATCAGCGTGTTGGCCTGCCCGATGGCGAACCACGCCTTGCGCGAGCGTCCCAGGCCGTGGTCGCCCTGCACGTTCGCCTTGTTGCTCAGCACGTCGTCGCCGAGGTTGTAGAACACGTCGGGAAGGTTCGCGAGGTCCTGCGCCGACAGCCCCGAGGAGGGCCCGACGGCCTCGGTGAACATCCCGGCGAAGCAGTCGGCCTGCTGTTCGAGCCGGCGCGAGAAGACCTTGCCCTCGGCGTCGGAGGACTTCTGTTCCCACGCGGCGGAGGAGATCAGGATGCCGGTGCGCGCCTGGATGGTGTGGCCGAACTCGTGCGCGAGCACGGACTCGATGACGAAGGCCTGGGTCTGCTGGCTCTCGGGGAAGATCCGCCACAGGGGCTGGGCGTAGTAGATCCGCTGGTCGGCCGAGCAGTACACGGCGTTGACGTCGTCGAGCTTGCCGCAGCCGGTGGTGATCGGCTGGGTGTAGACGGTGACCGGCGGACGCGGCAGTTCGAAGCCCGCGGTGGTGAGCGGCGGGTTCCAGACCTGCCACAGGCAGGCCGTGAGGTCGTTGAGGTGCGTGGTCAACTCGGTGACGGTCGCGGTCCGCATGTCGATCCGCGGGACGGCGCAGTCGGTCGGAACGGGCGCCGTCTGGGTGTACGCCGCGTTCTCGGTCAGCCAGGTCGTGGCCTCCTCGTACGTCTTCGGCTGTGGCAGTTCCGAGGGGTCGGTGTCCGGATCGGGCACCTGCACCGTCGGCTTCGGCGCCGGGGTCGTCTGGTCCACGCGGGGCTGGACGCTCTCTCCGCCACCGCCGAGGTACTGCATCAGGGCGATCCCGAAGAAGGCGATGCCGACCACGAGCACCAGTCCCAGAACGAGGCCCCGCAGGGGGCTCCTCCTCGGGCCACCGGGCGGGTAGCTCCGCTGGGGCGCGGGAAAGCCGCCCGGTTGGCCGTAGCCCTGCTGGCCGAAGGGGGCCTGGGGATACTGAGGCGCCTGGGGTTGGGCGTACGGGGCTGCGGCGGCCTGCGGCGGGCCGTAACGGCCGGCGTTCGGGCCGTACACCGGCGCCTGCCCGGTGGGCGGGGCCCCCCAGGCCTGGCTCGGACGGTTCCAGTTCTGCTGCACCGGCCACTGCCCCTGCTGCGGCTGGTTCCCCCACGGCTGCGTCACGCGGTCAGCTTAGGCGGTGACCTCGTCCTCGCGGCAAGCCCCGTCCACCGTGCGGCGGTAACTGCTGAGCGGCGTTCCGAAGCGGCGCCGGCACCTGTGGCGCGACGGGGCGTCGGCACTACTCTGTTGCCAAATCGAGCGACGGGGGAGCGGGAATGGCGAGGTCCGGGGTCCGACGGATGGGGGCGATCGTGGTCGCTGCACTGGCGTTGCTGGCGGGCGGAGCCCCCTCGGCACACGCGGCCGACCAGGTCGACACCTACACCGTGAAGGCGACGGTGGCACCGGACGGCACCCTCCAGGTCGTCGCGACCGTGGCCTTCACCGGCGGCACCCCGACGTCCTTCACGCAGGTCTTCGGCACCACGACGCGGACCGTCGACGACCGGGAGTTCCGTTACACCCTCAGCGACGTGAAGGCCACCAACTCCGGCAAGGACCTCGGCGCGAAGGTGACCGTCGCCTCGTCGACCACGACCGTCGACGTCCCGACCGCGGGTGTGACCGGTCCGGTCGAGCTGGCCTACACCGTCCACGGTGCGGCCGTGGCCACGGCGAACGGCACGACGACGGTGAGCTGGCCGTACGTCCAGGGGTTGAGCGTGCCGGTCACGGTGTTCGACGCCGAGGTCGGCGGGCCCGGGATCGGCACGGTCGACTGCGCGGCCGGTGATCCCGCCTCGCCGGGGCCGTGCACCTTCTACGCCGGCGGCACCAGCGACAACCCCAACCCGGTGTTCCACCAGGAGGCGCTCGGCGCGGGCCAGGTGGTGATCGGGTCCATCCGGTACAAGTCCACCTCGGTCGCGGTGAACCAGGACGTCCGCGACGTCTGGAGCCTCGACCGGGCCTTCTCCGCGGCGCCCCTGCCCTTGGGCGTCGCTGCTGCGCTCCTCCTCCTCGGCGGGGTGGCGCTCTGGGCGACCCAGCGCCGGATCGGCAGGGACGCTGCCGTGGGCACCGAGCCGACCCTGGTGGCCGCGTTCCACCCGGTGGGACCGGGGCAGAGCGAGTTCCGGGTCGTCGACCACATCCGTCCCGGTGAAGTCGGCACCCTCGCCGACGAGCGGGTGGACCCGGTCGACGTCACCGCCACCCTGCTCGACCTCGCCGTGCGTGGGCACCTGCGCATCACCGAACTTCCCAAGGCGTCCCCGCACGCCCCCAGCGACTGGACGTTCGCGCGCCTCGACAGCACCGACAAGCTCCTCGACTACGAGCGCACCCTGCTCGACGCCGTCGCCCCGCTGCAGGGCGAGCCCGTGCGCGTCTCGAACCTCGCCGGAAGCGTCGGTGCCGTGATCGGCCAGGTGCAGTCGGAGCTCTACGACGAGGTCGTGGAGCGCGGCTGGTTCGCCGGACGGCCGGACGAGACCCGCAGCCGCTGGTCGCGGCTCGGCTGGATCGGCCTCGCCGGAGCGGTGGTGGTCACGATCCTCCTGGCCGCCTTCACCCCGTTCGGCCTCAGTGGTCTGGTGCTGATCGTCCTCGCGCTCGGGCTGTTGCTCCTCGCCTCCGACATGCCTGCCCGTACCGCCAAGGGGACGGGCGCCCTGCGCGGGCTGGACGTCCTGCGCGGCAGCCTGCTGACCCAGCCGGTGGACACCCTGCCGACCGCCAAGGGATACACCCAGCTGTCCGCGATCCTGCCCTACGCGATCGTGCTCGGGGGCAAGGAGCGGTGGCTGCAGGCGGTCGCCGACTCCGACGAGGACGACCTGCCGGACTCCCAGGACCTCGACTGGTTCCACGGCCCCGAGGGCTGGCACCTCGCGGACCTGCCGGCCTCCCTCGCCAACTTCGTTACGACCGTCCAGGGCACCCTGTTCAGCCGCTGACGACCGATCGGGCCGGATCCACGCGCGGATCCACCGGCTCCTGGATACCGGAGGGGATCGATGCTGAGGTTCGCCACCGTCGGCACGAGCTGGATCACCACCCGGTTCGCCGAGGCGGTCGCCGCCGTGCCGGACGCCGAGGTGGCCTGCGCCTACTCCCGGGACGGGGCGCGCGCGGCAGCGTTCGCAGCGGCTGTCGGGGCGCCCTCGTGGAGCAGTGACCTGCGCGCGTTGCTCGCCTCCGACGAGGTGGACGCGGTCTACGTGGCCTCGCCCAACAGTGTCCATTTCGCCCAGGCCCTGCAGGCGGTCCGCGCCGGCAAGCACGTCCTCGTCGAGAAGCCGGCCACCCCCACCGCAGCCGAGTTCGAGACGCTGCTCGGCGAGGCGAGGGCTACCGGAGTAGTGGTGCTGGAGGGCATGCGGACCGCCTACGATCCGGGCGTGGCCCGCGTCCGGGAACTGCTGGGGACGCTCGGAGCCCTCCGCCTGGTGTCGCTGCGTTACTGCCAGCGGTCGTCCCGCTACGACAGCGTGCTCGCCGGCGAGCGGGTGAACATCTTCGACCCCGCACTCGCGGGCGGAGCGCTCAACGACCTCGGCGTCTACTGCGTGAGCGTGCTCGTCGACCTGTTCGGCGAGCCGGCACGGGTCGGCGCGGCGTCCGTGCCGGTCGGCGGGGGAGCGGACGGGGCCGGTGTCGCGATCGCCTCCTACCCGGGGTTCGTCGCCGACCTCGGATGGTCGAAGATCACCGCTTCCGATGTGCCCAGCGAGGTGCAGGGCGAGGCGGCCACGCTCGTCGTCGACCACCTGCCGGCGCCACGGCACCTGCGGGTGCGCGCGCTGGACGGCTCCGAGGAGTCCTTCCGCGTGGCCGCGCCGGAGTTCACCCTGCAGTACGAGGTGGAGCGTTTCGCGCAGCTCTGCGCCGGCGCCGACCCGTCCGCCGACCACCGACGCACGCTGGCCGTGCTGCGGACGCTCGAAGCGATTCGAGCGGCCGCCGCCGGGTGAACCCGCCCGTGCGCCCGGCCGGACGCCGAATCGACCGGTCGTACGCACGAGCCCGCCCGTCCGACATCGCGTCGTGCCGACTTAGGCTGGACGCACCTGAGGAGGTGCACGATGAGCAACACCGAAGCGCGATCCGAGGTGGTCGACTGCGTCGTCCCGGACGAGCACGACCCCGAGCACGTCCAGGTCGTCGAGCCGAAGGAGGTCGCCCTCGGCGGGGAGGATGCACTGCGGGTGCGACGGACGTTGCCCTCGCTGCGGCGCTCCTTCGTGGGGGCCTGGTGCTTCGTCGACCACTACGGTCCCGAGCGCGGCGTGTGCATGGACGTGCCGCCGCACCCGCACACCGGGCTGCAGACGGTGAGCTGGCTCTTCGACGGCGAGATCGAGCACCGCGACTCCGGCGGGGTGCACGCGATGGTGCGTCCCGGTGAGGTGAACCTGATGACCTCCGGTCACGGGATCGCGCACTCGGAGGTGTCCACGCCGGCTGGTGACCTGCTGCACGGGGTGCAACTGTGGGTGGTGCTTCCCGAGGAGAGCAAGGACCTGGTGCGGGAGTTCCAGCACCACGTGCCTGACGTGTTCGACGACGTCGGCGTCCGCGGCAGGCTGCTGGTCGGATCCCTGGCCGGGGTGACTTCTCCGGTACACACCGAGACCCCCCTGCTGGGCGCCGAGCTCGTCCTGGATCCGGGCGCGACGTGGGAATTCGCCGTCGACCCCGGCTTCGAGCACGGCGTCCTGGTCGACACCGGCCACGTGCACTTCGACGGTGTGCGGCTGGACCGCACCATCCTGGGAGTCCGCGACGCGGGGCTCGACTCCGTCCGGCTGACCAACCCGACGGACGCGCCGGCCCGGGTCATGCTGCTCGGCGGGGAGCCGTTCGAGGAAGGCGTGGTGATGTGGTGGAACTTCATCGGACGCAGCCACGCCGACATCGTCGCCCTCCGCGAGGAGTGGAACGAGGCGCCCGACGACCGGTTCGGCCGCGTCGCCGGCTACCGCGGTCCCACCGTCCGCCTCGAGGCGCCGCCCCTGCCTCCCGATATCACCCTCAAGCGCCGCTTCCGCCGCGGCCGCCAGTGACCGCGACGCATCGGGGACGGTTCCCGATGCGTCGGGTCTCCGTCCGGTGACGCGGGAGGAACCGTCCCCGATGCGTCAGAGCTCGAGGCCGGGGTAGAGCGGGTTGGCGTCCAGCAACTCGGCGGCGGCGGCCCGCGTGCGGACTGCCACGCCGTCGGCCAGGTCGTACCTGGCCTTGCCGGGGGCTCCGGCGGCGGTGGCCACCGGTGTCGTGGCCTTGAGGACGCCGGTGATCAGCTCTGCGACCTGGTCGAACTCGGCGGCGCCGAAGCCGCGGGTGGTCAGCGCGGGGGTGCCGATCCGGACGCCGGTGGTGTACCAGGCGCCGTTGGGGTCGTTCGGCACGGAGTTGCGGTTGGTCACGATGCCCGAGTCGAGCAGGGCGGACTCCGCCTGCCGCCCGGTGAGCCCGAACGAGCCGACGTCCAGGAGCACGAGATGGTTGTCTGTGCCCCCGGTGACCAGCGTCACCCCACGCTTGAGCAGGCCCTCGGCCAGCGCCTTCGCGTTGTCTGCCACGGCCTGGGCGTAGGACTGGAACGCCGGCTGCCTCGCCTCGGCGAGCGCCACCGCCTTGGCGGCCATCACGTGCCCCAGGGGCCCACCCAGAACCATGGGGCATCCGCGGTCGACGGCGGGCGCATACTCCTGGGTGGCCAGCACGAGGCCACCGCGGGGGCCTCGCAGCGACTTGTGGGTCGTCGTCGCCACCACGTCGGCGTAGGGGATGGGGTTCTCCTCACCGGTGAACACCTTGCCCGCCACCAGGCCGGCGAAGTGCGCCATGTCCACGAACAGGGTCGCGCCGACCTCGTCCGCGATGTCGCGCATCTTCGCGAAGTTGACCCGACGCGGGTAGGCGGAGTACCCGGCGACCAGGATGAGCGGCTTGAACTCGCGCGCATCGGCCAGCAGCTTGTCGTAGTCGATGAGGCCGGTCTCGGGGTGGGTGCCGTAGGAGTGCTGGCGGAACATCTTGCCGGAGATGTTGTGCCGGAAGCCGTGGGTCAGGTGGCCGCCGGCGTCCAGTGCCATGCCCATCACGCGCTGGGAGTTGAACGTGGCGCGCAGCGTCTCCCAGTCGTCCTCGGTGAGGTCGTTGACCGTTTTGGCGCCGAGCCTCTCCAGGGCCGGGCTCTCCACCCGGTGCGCGAGGATCGACCAGTACGCCACCAGGTTGGCGTCGATGCCGGAGTGCGGCTGTGCATAGGCGTACTCGGCGCCGAACAGCTCCCTGGCGTGCTCGGCGGCGACGGTCTCGACGGTGTCGATGTTCTGGCAGCCGGCGTAGAAGCGGTGCCCGATGGTGCCCTCGGCGTACTTGTCGCTCAGCCACGTCCCCATCGTCATCAGCACGGGCAGTGAGGCGTAGTTCTCGCTCGCGATCAGCTTCAGCGACGCGCGCTGGTCGGCGAGTTCGGCGCGGGTCGCCGCCGCGATGCGGGGCTCGATCCCCCCGATCACCTCCAGCGCCTGGCGGTAGATGGACGTTGCGGTGCTGGCGAGATCGGACACGGGCACTCCTGGGTTCGAGGACGCCGCAACTCTATCGAGAAGGGTCCACCCCTCCCGGTCGTGCCCGGCCCCGGTTTACCCTGCTCGTGGACCGAACCCACGAAGGATGGACGTGCGCGTCGTGCTGGCCCCCGACTCGTTCAAGGAGTCGATGACCGCGGCACAGGCCGCAGCGGCGATGTCGCGCGGAGTGCGAAGGGTGCACCCGCTCGCCGATTGTGTCGAGGTGCCGATGGCCGATGGCGGCGAGGGAACGGCGGACGCGCTCGTCGCCGCACTCTCGGGGCGCTGGCGCACCGTGGAGGTGACCGACGCGCTGGGCCGCCCCGTGACGGCCCGGTACGGCCTCGCCGGCGACGACCTGGCCGTGATCGAGGTCGCCGCCGCAGTGGGCATCGGCCTGGTCGCCCCCGCCGAGCGGGACGTGTGGCGGTCGAGCTCCCTGGGTGTCGGCTCCCTCGTCAGCGACGCGCTCGACACCGGCGCCGACCGCCTGCTCGTGGGGCTGGGCGGCTCGGCCACCACCGACGGCGGTGCCGGGATGCTCGCCGCGCTCGGCGCCGCCTGGCTCGATGCGTCCGGCCGGCGCCTTGAGCCGACGCCCCAGGGGTTGCGTGAGCTGGTCCGCGTGGACCTCTCCGGTCTCGACCCCCGGCTGGCCGGGCTTCGGATCGACCTCGCCTGCGACGTCGACAATCCCCTGCTGGGCCCGACCGGGGCTGCCGCGGTCTTCGGCCCGCAGAAGGGCGCCACCCCCGCGCAGGTGCCGTTGCTGGACGCCACGCT
>JAEVYS010000109.1 GCA_023392635.1 Actinomycetes bacterium
CTGCCGGCCCGCGGTCCGTTGTGCGGGCGTACGTCCCGCAATCCGTCACAAAACCAACCGATCCCAACTCAATTCCGGCGAACCTCTTGACAACCACAGGCAATCACAGATAGAACAAGGGATATCAACATCCACGTCGCGTGAGGAGGCAGCAATGTACGCGGAGGAACGGCACCGGACGATCGTGAACCTCGCACTGCGCCACGACCGGGTCTCCGTCGCCGACCTCGCCGCCCGCTTCGACGTGACGACGGAGACCATCCGCCGCGACCTCGACGTGCTCGACAAGCGCGGGATCCTGCGCCGGGTGCACGGCGGGGCGGTCGTCGCGGAGAACGTGGCCCTGATCGAGAGCCCCGTCACCGAACGTGAGCCCGCCTTCGTCACGCAGAAGACCCGGATCGCGGAGAAGGCGCTGGCCTACCTTCCTCCGGCCGGTTCCACCGTCATCCTCGACGCCGGCACAACGATCGGCCGCCTCGCGGCCACCGTGCCTGCCGGCACCCTGGGCACCGTGGTGACGAACTCCGTCCCCGTCGCCGCGCAGCTCGCCGCCGCCAACGGCGGTACGCAGGTGCACCTGCTGGGTGGGCGCGTCCGCGGCATCACCCAGGCCACGGTTGGCGGCGAGACCGTGACCACGCTGGGGCGCCTGCGGTGTGACGTCGCGTTCATCGGCACCAACGGGGTCACCGCGCGCCACGGATTCTCCACCCCCGATCCCGACGAGGCCGCCGTGAAGGAGGCCATGGTCGCCTCCGCGCGGCGCGTCGTCGTACTCGCCGACAGCTCGAAGATCGGCGCCGAGCTGCTGGTCACCTTCGCCCCGTTGTCCGCCGTCGACGTCCTCATCACCGACGACGGCATCTCCGCCCACGACCGCGCCGAACTGGAGGGCGCGGGAATCGAGGTTGTGATCGCATGATCGTCACCCTTACCGCCAATCCGTCACTGGACCGCACCGCCACCCTCGACCGCGCGCTCACGCGCGGGGACGTCCACCGGGTCACCTCCGTGACCGTCGAGCCGGGCGGCAAGGGGATCAACGTCGCCCGGGTCGCCCACCACGCCGGCCACCCGGTGCGCGCCGTCCTCCCCGCGGGCCCCGGCGACCTGATCCTGCGCGGCCTGGACGACCTGAGGTTGCCCTACCGGACCGTCCCGCTCGACGAGGCCGTCCGCACCAACCTCACCCTCACCGAGGCCGACGGGACCACCACGAAGATCAACGAGCCCGGACCGAGCCTGAACGCGGAGACCGTCGAGCGCCTCGCGAACCTGCTGGTGCTCGAGTCCGAGCGGGCCGACTGGGTCGTGCTCTCCGGCTCGCTGCCCCCGGGCGTGCCGGCGGAGTGGTATGCCGATCTCGTCCGGGCGTTGCGCCCCTGGGGGTGCCGGATCGCGGTCGACACCTCCGACGCGCCGTTGCTCGCGCTCGCCGCCCGGTTCCCGGACGCCGCCCCTGACCTGCTCAAGCCCAACTCCGAGGAGCTCGCCCAGCTCACCGGTGCCGACCCCGAGGCTCTCGAGGCCGCCGCAGCCGGCGGCGACCCGAGCGCCTGCGTCGCTGCCGCCCGCTCGCTGGTCGCCCGCGGGGTGGGAGCAGTCATGGCCACGCTCGGCGGTGCCGGCGCGGTCCTCGTCACCGCCGACGGCGCGTGGCACGCCACTCCTCCGCCCATCACCCTGCGCAGCACGGTCGGCGCCGGCGACTCCTCCGTCGCCGGTTACGTCCTGGCGCAGACCCGCGACCTGAACGCTCCCGACCGCCTGCGCCTCGCCGTCGCGTACGGCTCGGCCGCAGCCTCCCTGGCCGGGACGGCGCTGCCGCATCCCGAACAACTGAACACGACGGCCGTCACGATCACCCGCGTCGGCTGAACCCGTCCGCCCACCACCCGTCCGCCCAACTCGCAGAAGAGGAACCGCCTTGTCCGAACCGCTCATCACGCCGGATCTCGTCCTCCTGGACGCCGATCTCGGCCGCACCAAGACCGAAGTCATCCACAGCCTCGCCGCCCTGGTCGGAAAGACGGGTCGGGCCGACGAGGCCGGCCTCGCCGCCGATGCACTGGCCCGCGAGGAGAAGGCCGTCACCGGCCTCGGCGGCGGCATCGCCATCCCGCACTGCCGCTCGGCGGCCGTGAACACCAACACCCTCGCCTTCGCCCGGCTCAGCCCGAAGGTCGACTTCGGCGCCGCCGACGGCCCGGCGGACGTCTGCTTCATGATCGCGGCGTCCGAGGGGTCGGACGATGCGCACCTGCAGCTGCTCGCCATGCTGGCCCGCTCCCTGATGCGAGCCGAGTTCATGGAGGGGCTGCGTACCGCGAAGACGCCGCAGGAGATCGTCGACCTGGTCAATGGCGCCACCGCCGGTGAGGAGGTCGCCGCCCCCGCCACCGCGCCCGCCGCTGCCACCGCCGCAACCGTCGCCGCCAGCGACAACGAGCCCCCGTCCAGGCTGATCGTCGCCGTGACCGCCTGCCCGACCGGCATCGCGCACACCTTCATGGCGGCGGACGGACTGGAGCAGGCGGGCAAGGCGGCCGGCGTCGAGATCCACGTCGAGCCGCAGGGCTCCGGCAAGGTCGAATGGCTCGATCCCGCGCTGATCGCCCGCGCCGACGCCGCGATCTTCGCCACCGACGTCCCGGTGCGCGAGCGCGAGCGCTTCGCCGGCCTGCCGGTGATCGAGGCGGGCGTGAAGCGGGCCATCAACGAGCCGGCCAAGCTCGTCGCCGAGGCCCTCGTCGCCGCGGACAACCCCGACGCCCGCAAGGTGGCCGGGACGGCGTCCGCGGGTGCCGCCTCCGCAGCCGGGGCGTCGCAACTGGGCATGGGCAAGCGTATCCAGCAGGCGCTCATGACCGGCGTCTCCTACATGATCCCGTTCGTCGCGGCCGGCGGCCTGCTGCTCGCCCTCGGCTTCCTGTTCGGCGGCTTCGACATCGCGCTGCCTCCCGGTGTCAACGGCGCCCGCACGTGTGCCCAGCTCACCTGGCTCAGCGCCGACGCCTGCCAGGCAGGCATCACCGCGAAGTCCTCCATCGGCGCCCTCGCGATCACCGCCGGCTGGGCGTCGGGACTGAACTACCTCGGCGCGGTCCTGTTCGCCATCGGCGGCGCGGCGTTCGGCTTCCTCGTCCCGGCACTGTCGGGCTACATCGCCTACGCGCTCGCGGGACGCCCGGGCATCGCCCCCGGCTTCGTCGGTGGCGCGATCTCGGTCACCCTCGGCGCGGGGTTCATCGGCGGCCTGATCACCGGCCTCATCGCCGGCGCGCTCGCGCTGTGGATCTCGAGCTTCAAGGTGAAGCGCTGGCTCGCCGGCCTGATGCCGGTCGTGATCATCCCGCTCGTCGTCACCTTCGTCGTCGGCGGCCTGATGTACTTCCTGCTCGGCGCCCCCCTCAAGGCGCTGACCGACAACATGCAGAACGGCCTGTCCGGAATGTCGGGCGGCTCGGCCATCCTGCTCGGCATCGTGCTCGGCCTGATGATGTGCTTCGACCTCGGCGGTCCGGTCAACAAGGCCGCCTACCTGTTCGCCACGGCCGGCCTCTCCGCTGCGACGGCCGCCAACTTCAGCATCATGGCCGCCGTCATGGCCGCCGGCATGGTGCCGCCGCTGGCGATGGCGCTGGCCACCGTGGTGCGCAAGAAGCTGTTCAGCGAGGTGGAGCGTGAGAATGGAACGGCCGCCTGGCTGCTGGGCGCCTCGTTCATCTCGGAGGGCGCGATCCCGTTCGCCGCCGCCGACCCGCTGCGCGTGATCCCGTCCATGATGCTCGGTGGCGCGGTGACCGGTGCGCTCAGCATGGCGCTGGGGGTCGGCCTGCGGGCTCCGCACGGCGGCATCTTCGTCCTGTTCGCCTTCCAGCCCCTCCCGGTCGCCATCTTCGGGTTCCTGGCGAGCCTGGCCGCAGGTGTCGTCGTGGCAGCCGCCGCTGTGGTCGCGGCCAAGACGGTCTGGCCCAAGAAGGAGGTCGTGGCCCTCGCCTGAGAACCGAACAATGTAAGGGCCCGCCGGAGTGATCCGGCGGGCCTTTCGGTCGTGGCGGGACGGCGGCCGCGGAGGTCTGCTTCGCGAGGCGAGCTGCTTGTTCGAATGTCCGCATGTGCGTCTGGCAAGGAGCGCTGTCCACAGGGCCGTCCCGAGACACAGATGCGGCGCCCTGTCAACCCCCAAAACCGGCTCTGGCTAGGAGAGACGATAAGTGTTGCGGGCGCCCTGTGCTAGACTTGGCAGTCGGGAAAGGTGGTCAAAGCTGAAATGACGTTCACAATCGGCGAAACTGTGGTCTACCCCAATCATGGCGCGGCAGTCATCGAGGCCCTGGAAACCAGAACGATCAAAGGCGAGGACAAGCTCTATCTGGTACTGCGCATCGTCGGTCAGAACGACCTGGTGGTGCGCGTCCCGGCCTGCAACCTCGACCTGGTCGGCGTCCGGGACGTCGTCGACGCGGACGGGCTGGAGAGGGTGTTCACCGTCCTGCGGGCACCGCACGCCGAGGAACCGACCAACTGGTCGCGCCGCTACAAGGCGAACCTCGAGAAGCTCCACTCCGGCAACGTGCTGAAGGTCGCCGAGGTCGTCCGCGACCTGTGGCGCCGCGAGAAGGAGCGGGGTCTCTCCGCCGGCGAGAAGCGCATGCTGGCCAAGGCCCGCCAGATCCTGGTCTCCGAGCTCGCGCTGGCCGAGAAGGTCGCAGAGGACCGCGCCGAGGTGCTCCTCGACGAGGTGCTCGCCTCCTGATCCTTCCGCACGGGAGCGTGGGGCAGTGCCGGCCGCGGCAGTCATCTTCGACCTCGACGGCGTGCTCGCCGACAGTGAGCCCGTGCACCTGGCCGCAGAGCAGGCTGCGGTGGCCGCGCACGGCCATGAGCTGACCAGGGACGCCAGGCAGCCCTTCGTCGGGCTGGCCAACGCGGAGATCATGGCCGGCCTCATCGACCTGTTCGGCATCGACACCTCCGTCGAGGAGCTTGCTGCGGCCAAGGCCGGTCACCAGCGCGTGCTGCTGGCCGAGATGGCGGGCTTCCCCGCCACCACCGAACTGGTGCACCGCCTGGCGGGCAGCGGCGTACCGATCGCGGTCGCCTCCGGGTCGACCCGGTGGAACATCGACGCGTCGCTGGAAGCCGTCGGCCTCGACGCCTTCTTCGAGGTCAGGGTCAGCGCGGAGGAGGTGCCGCGCGGAAAGCCCGCTCCCGACATCTTCCTCGAGGCCGCCCGTCGCCTCGGTGTGCCGCCGCGGGACTGCGTCGTGGTCGAGGACGCGGTTCCCGGCATGACGGCAGCCCTGGCCGCCGGCATGCGCTGCGTGGCCATCCCCACGATCACCGAGCCGCTGGACCCCGAGTTCCGTCGCGCCCACCTGTTGTTCCCCGAGGGAATGGCCCGCGCCGATGTCGACACCATCTGGACGTTCCTCGGGCGCGACTGACCGCTTCCTCCCTTCCGGACTGCTCGCCCGGCGACCATGCCCCCGCCGCTTCGCGCGGGATCCGCCTCCTCGAATGCAAAACGTCGCTCGGGATTGGGGCGCGCCTCTTGCGGACGGCCCCGACGTGTGCCAGACTCCCTCCTGGCGTGCACATATTCCCGTCTGCATGTGCACTAAAGTGCAAACCTCAACAAAGGAGTTGCTGATGCCGTCCGATTCGCTCGTGCCACTCGGCTCGGGCCTCACCGTGCCGTTCGCGGCGCCACGCCAAGGGGGTGTGCTGTAAATGGATGCAATTGCCTGGTTCGCCACGCACTTCATCGGTCTGTTCAACGAGTCGGCCAAGAGCCTGCTGGGCCTGATCACGGGGATCCTGCCGCTGCTGCTCGTCCTGCTCACCGCGATGTACGCGATCACCACCTGGATCGGTGAGGACCGGGTCACGCGTGCGGTTCAGTGGGCCGGAAAGTACGCGATCACGCGCTACTCGATCATGCCGATCCTGAGCGTGATCATCCTGACCAACCCGATGGCCTACACCTTCGGGCGCTTCCTGCCCGAGAAGTACAAGCCGGCGTTCTACGACTCGGCGGTGTCGTTCGTCCACCCGGTCACGGCCTTCTTCCCGCATGCCAATGCCGGCGAGCTGTTCGTCTGGACGGGCGTGTCCGCGGGCGTGCTGAAGATCGCCCCCGAGTCCTACGCCCGCCTGGCCGCGATGTACTTCATCGTCGGCATCGTCGTGATCATCATCCGCGGCTACCTCACCCAGTGGATCACCCGGATCCTGATCAACCGTGGCGGCCACCAGGCCACCTTCGCCAAGTTCGACGAGATGTACGAGGCCGGCCACATCCAGGGCGCCAAGTCCACTGAAGGGAGCGTGCTGTGAGCTACTCAGCGGTCAAGATCGTCAAGGGCCGTGGCGGCTGGGGCAGCGGGCTGACCCTCCTGCCCACGGACGAGAAGAACATCGTGATCTCGGTCACCGGTGGTGGTATTCACCCGGTGGCGGCGAAGATCGCCGAGGTCAGCGGCGCCGAGGTCGTCGACGGGTTCACCAACAATGTCCCCGACGCCAAGATCCTCTGCGCGGTCATCAACTGCGGCGGCACCGCCCGCATCGGGGTCTACCCGAAGAAGCGGATCCCCACCGTGGACGTCTACCCCGGCGAGCCGGGAGGGCCCCTCGCACAGTTCATCACCGATGACATCTTCGTGTCGGCGGTCACGCCGGCCGAGGTGAGCGCGGCGGACGGCTCCGACGTCCCGCTGGCCGGAGCAGCGCCCGCCGTCGCCACGGCAGCGGTCGCCACCCCGACCCGCACCGCACCCGCCGCCACCGAGCGCAAGGGCTTCATGGGCTTCGTGGTCTCGTTCGGCAACGGCATCGGCTACGTGATCAACACGCTGCTGTCCTCGGGCCGCCAGGCCGTCAAGCTGACGCTGAACACGATCATCCCGTTCATGGCGTACGTGTCCCTGCTGATCGGCATCGTCACCTACACGGGCCTGTCGAACTGGATCGCCCAGGGCGTCTCGCCGCTGGCCAGCAATCCGATCGGCCTGATCATCCTCGGTGTCATCGTCGGCCTGCCGTTCCTGTCGCCGATCCTCGGCCCGGGGGCGGCGATCGCCCAGGTGATCGGTGTGCTCATGGGCACGCAGATCGCCGCCGGTGCCATCCCCGTCCAGTACGCACTCCCGACCCTGTTCGCCATCGACGGCCAGGTCGGCTGTGACTTCGTGCCGGTCGGCCTGTCCCTGGGCGAGGCTGAGCCCGAGACCGTCTCGGTGGGCGTGCCCGCTGTGCTGTTCTCGCGCCAGATCACCTCCCCGCTGTCGGTCATCATCGCGTACGCGGCTTCGTTCCTCGTCTGACCGTCACTCCGGGGGGGGGGGCCGCCCCGCCCCACCCCCGGAGACCCCCGACTCCCCAGAAACCCGAAAGGAAGACCGCTGTGAGCCAGCCAGTCTGGGCCTCCACCGTCGTCCACCTCGGCAAGGACGCCGCCGAGATGTTCGAAGCCGGCGTCTACATCCTGTTCGGCCAGCCGTGCCCGGACGCGCTCGCAGAGGTGAGCCTCGTGCACAACGGGCCCGAGCAGCCCTTCGTCCCGGTCGTGGCCGGCGACGAGTTCTGGATCGGCGAGAACTTCGCGCTGATCACCGAGGTCGGTTCGCTGGCGAACGACAACTTCGAGAAGCTCGGCCACTTCGTGGTCTACCTCAACGTGGGGGACGCCGACGTGCTCCCCGGCGCGGTCAAGGCCGAGGGGACGCTCCCGACGCCCGCCGTGGGGGACCGCATCACGATCCGGCGACCGGCGGCCTGACATGGGCATGTGGCAGTTCGCGGCCATCCTGCTGGCGGCGCTGGTCATCGGGATCGTCTCGTCCCTGTGGCAGCACCGCCGCTACATCGCCGAGGTCAACAAGCTCGCCAAGGCCTACGCCGGCCGGGACCTCCGGCTGGTCAGCGGCCGCAGCAAGGGCCGCCTCCAGGGCGCGATCGTCGTGCTGGTGCTCGACCCGGCCACCATGGAGGTCGTGGACGCGAGCGCCATGGTCGGCGCCACGATCTTCAGCCGGCTCAAGCCGGCGCCCGAGCTGCGCGGTCCGGTCGCCACCCTCGCCGAACGTGCGGCGAACAAGCACGTGCAGAAGGCCGCGGCGAGCGCGCTGCAGATGCTGCCCCCGGGGCTGCGTCCGGCCGTGCCCGCGTCCACCCCGACCACCGACGCCCCGTCGGCCCGCATTCGGCTCCCCCGGCCGAAGACAAGTATCTGAGAGGAAGACAGATGAACTACACGCAGCGCTTGCTGGAGCGCGAGAAGGCGATCGGCCGCCCCGTCCGGGTCGGTGTCGTGGGTGCCGGCCAGATGGGCAGCGGCCTGATCGCCCAGATCGAGCGGGCCAAGGGCCTGCACGTCTCGGTGGTCGCCGACATCGCCGTCGAGCGCGGCGTCGAGGCGCTGCGCAGGGCCGGCCAGGAGGACGTCCAGGTGCAGGCTGATCTCGAGAAGGCGGCGGAGATCGTCGAGGCGGGCGGTTCGGTGGTGATCAACGACGGCCTCCAGGTCCCCAAGCTGCCCGTGGACATCGTGCTCGAGGTCTCGGGCGTCCCGGAGATCGCCGCGCAGATCGCCTATGCGTCCCTGCTGGGCAAGAAGGACGTGGCGCTGATGACCGTCGAGGCGGACGTGACCGTCGGGCTGCTGCTCTCCAGCGTGGCGAACGCGGGAAACCAGGTTTACACGATCTGCCGCGGCGACGAGCCGTCGGAGTGCCTGAAGCTCGTGGAGTACGCCGAGGACCTCGGCCTCACCGTCGTGGCCGCTGGCAAGGGCAAGAACAACCCGAACCGACCCACCGACGTCCCTGAGGACGTGATGGAGGAGGCGAAGGCGAAGAACATGAACCCGCGCATGCTGTGCGAGTTCACCGACGGCACCAAGACCCAGCTGGAGATGTGCGCGTTGTCCAACGCGACCGGCTACCCGGTCGACGTCGCGGGTATGCACGGACCGTCGAGCACGATCGCCGAGCTCGCCAAGAAGCTCATCCCGGTCGAGGACGGCGGCATCCTCACCCGGACCCCGGTCGTCGACTACACCGTCGAGGGCGACGTGGCGCCCGGCATCTTCGTCGTGGTGAAGTCGGAGGACCCGGTCGTCACCCACGAGCTCGACTACCTGAAGTTCGGCACGGGCCCGTACTACGCGGTCTACCGCCCCTACCACCTGGCGTCCATCGAGGCCCAGCTGTCGATCAGCGAGGCGGTTCTCGACCGCCGCTCGGACTTCCAGACGGTGGTGTGGCAGTCGGAGGTGACCGCCGTCACCAAGTTCCCGCTGAAGGCGGGGATCACGCTCGAGGGCATGGGCGGTCACCACGTTCGCGGCTGGACGGTCGACGCCGCGGCCGCCCGTGAGGCGAACGCCATCCCGATCGGCCTGGTCGCGGGCTGCAAGCTGGTCCGCGACCTGGAGGCCGGCGCGACCGTGACCTACGACGACGTCGAGGTCGACGAGACCCGGCCGCTGGTCGCCATGCGCCGGCTGCAGGACGCGCTCGTCAAGAGCGGTGTCATCTGAGAGGTTGACGGCGCCCGGCCGGCGTTCATCGGCAAACGGGTGCAGGCAGCGGCGCGGGGACCTCACGAATGTGCGGTCCCCGCCTGCTTTTCATCCTCAGGTGTCGGGCGGCGGCTACGCTTCCCGCATCGATGCGTTGGCGGGGGTCGTTTCGACTGCGGCCAGCCGGAGGACGTGGGCCGGACAGGTCGCGAGCCGGAAAGGGGGACAGCATGCCCGCGCCACGCAGTCACGACATCCTGGTGAGGGCCGCGCGCCTCTACTACCTGGACGATCGGTCGCAGGGCGAGGTGGCCAAGGAACTGGGGCTGTCCCGTTCGAGCGTCTCCCGCATCCTCGCCGCGGCGCGCGAGCAGGGCGTGGTGGAGATCCGGATCCACGACCCGAGCGGGCTGGCGCGCGTCCCTGACCTGGAGGCGGCCCTGTGCGGCGCCTTCGGCGTGGCCTCCGCCGTCGTCGTCCCGCGACGCCGGGGGGAGAGCCCCGTCGACGTGGTTGCGCAGGCGACCGCCCGCATCTTCGAACAGCGGGTCAGCGGACTCGGCTCCGTCGGCCTCAGCTGGGGCAACACCGTCGACCGGTTCGTCGAGCACGTCGACCTGGAGCCCATCAACTCGGGCCTGGTGATCTGCCCGCTCGTCGGCGGACTGCCCTCCGACGCCGGGCCCGCCGGCAACACGTCGCTGGAGCAACTGGCCGGCAAGTGTGGGGCGAGTTCGCTGCGGTTCGAGTCCCCCGCGGTCGTGGAGTCACGGCAGACGTGGTCGGCGATGAACCACGAGTCGACGATCCTGCGCGCGATCGACCGGGCCGCAGAAGTGCAGGCGGCGTTCGTCGGCATCGGCTCGTACGGCCTGCACAACTCGCGCCGGGTGGTGGCCGCCATGCACCTGTCCGAGGAGGAGTCGGCCCAGCTCGCCGGACAGGCGCCGGTCGGGGACATCTGCGGTCGCTACTACGACCTGCACGGCACGGAGCTCGGCCTGCCCACCTCGGAGCGGGTGATCGGGATCACCCTCGGACAGCTGCGCCGGGTCCCGGACGTGATCGGCCTCGCCGGCGGCGTGGAGAAGGCGCCCGGCGTCGTGGGTGCGCTCCGGACGGGCGTCCTGAGCAGCATCGTGCTGGACGAGGACCTCGCCCGCGCGGTACTGAACCTCGCCGGCGCCGAGTAGCTGCCGCGTGCGGCGGTGGGGCAGGGCTACTCGCCCATCACCACGATCTGGCACTTCCGTGGGCGCGGGCGGGTGCGGTCGAAGTCGACGAAGTAGACGTAGCCGGTGACGCCGACGCCGAGCTTGCCGTCCGCGACCAGGAACACCTGGCTGGAGCCGAGAAGGGTCGCCTTGAGGTGGGCCTCTGCGTTCAGGAGCTGGGTCTTGTCCCCGCCGGGAAGGTAGGCCTCGGCGTCGGGCCAGGAGGCCACGTCCGCGTAGTGCTCCGGTCCGGGGTAGCGGTACTCGCCCCCTGGCGGCACGGCCGTCTGGTCGGGGAAGATCCGGGCGAGGGCATCGTCGAGGTCGGCCTGCAGGAACTCGGTGCCGTCGGGCAGGCGGTCGTGCACGTACTCCTCGAAGAACACGGCGCACGTGGTGTGTGGGGAGATCACGGTGCAGGTGCCGGACGTGATGCCGCTGGCGGTGATCGCCGCCTTCACCTCGGCGGTGATGTCGAGGTAGGTCGGCGTGCCGCCGTGCGACATCAGGGTGACGGTCTCGGTGTGGACGCTCATCTGGTTCCCCACCCGGACGCTCAGGCCTGGCCCGCGAGGGCGCGGATGAAGTCCGTGACGTCGGCCTCGACGGCCTTGGTGGCGGCCGCGGCGACCTTCGGGAAGAGGATCGTCGAGGGGTCGGCGGCCTCGGCGCGGGCGGCGTCGAGGGCCACCTTCGCCGCGTAGGTGTAGTAGTTGATCTTCCGCACCCCGTGCGCGATCGACCGGCGGTACTCCTCGGTGCTCAGGCCGGAGCCACCGTGCATGACCAGCGGGACGCCGGTCGCCTCGCAGAGCTGGTCGATGAGCCCGAAGTTGATCCTGGGCTCCTGGTGGTACAGGCCGTGGACGGTGCCGAAGGACGCCGCGAGAGCCGTCACGCCGGTGCGGGCGACGAATTCGCGGGCCTGCGCGGGATCGGTGTACAGGCCCTCGTCGGCCACTCCCTGGTCGGGATCGCCGTTCTCGTTGCCGGTCATCACGCCCAGCTCGCCCTCGACGCCGAAGCCGTGCCCGGCGGCCAGCCTCACCACCTCGCTCGTGCGGGCCACGTTCTCCTCGAACGGCAACCGCGAGCCGTCCAGCATCGCGGAGTTGAAGCCCACCGCCAGGCCGCGCTCGATGTACGCGATGTCCTCGCCGTGGTCGATGTGCAGCACGAACGGGGCCGTGCTGCGCCGGGCCAGGGCGACCATGGCAGGGCCGATGTCCTCGATCGCCATCACGCTCTCGTGCACCTGGGCGTGCTGCAGGATGACCGGTACCCCGGTGGCCTCGGCGGCGTCGATGGTCGCCACCAGGGCCTCGAAGAAGGGCGTGTTGACGGCGGCGATGCCGATGCCGTGCCGTTGGCCGTAGGCGAGGGCCTCGCCGAGTCCGATGATCATGTCTTTCCCCGTCTCAGTGCGTGTTCTTGAAGGTCCGCAGTGCCGTGAGCATGTCCACGAGCACGGCCCGCCAGTCCGGCGCCGCCACGATGCCGCTCGTGCCGCCGGAGCCGTCCGCCCCCTGCTCGAGGACGCGGGTGATGTCGGCGCCCGAGGTGACGCCGGCCGCCTGGATCACCAGGATCGACGGGTCGATCTCCTTCACCGCGCGGGTCGTCCGCTCGATGTAGTCGCCGGTGTCCATGCTGCCGGTGCCGATCGCTGCGGTCGGTTCGCAGATCATGACGGTGGGCCCGAGCTGGGCCACCGCCCGGCACTGCCGTTCGGTGTCGGCGCAGACGATGGTCGCCATGCCGACCTCCTCGGCGCGGCGCATCGTGGCGTCCAGCTGGGCAAGGGTCATCGGGTGTTCGGCGTGGTTCAGCACGACGGCGCCGGCCCCCGCCTCCACCAGCGCCTCGGGCAGGGTGTGGCCCATGCCGCGTCCCGGAGTGATCGGGTCCATGTGCTGCGCGGTGACGAGGAGGTGGGTCGTGTGCTTGGCCACCTCGACCAGGTAGGCGTGCTGCGCGGTGAAGACCACGTCGATGTCGAACTGGACGGCGAGTTCGTCGGTGAGCAGGGCGAGTTGCAGTGTCTCCGCCCCGCCCAGGTAGGCCTTCGGGTTCACGATCAGGAACGGCGTCCGCAGGGACGGGGCGGCCGGCATTTCAGCTCCTCTCAATCTGCACAATATTGCAGAGAGATACGAAAATATGTGCGTTGGACCCAGTATGGCAGGCAGGCAGGGGGAATGGCAACGCGGGCCATCGCTGACGGCCCTCTTCGGTATGCAGGAAAATGCAGTAAGAGCCCAGTATTGCGACAGAACTTGCGAATCAGGCAAGATGGGACGCATGGCATGGGACAAGGAGCGAGCGACCGCCGTCCTCACGGGCATGTGGCGCATCCGGCTGTTCGAAGAGGCTGTCGAGGATCTCTACGGCCGGGGCATGATGCACGGAACGATGCACCTCTCGATCGGCCAGGAGGCGGTCCCGGTCGGAGCGAGCCTCGCCCTGGCCCCCGGAGACGTGATCACCTGCACGCACCGCGGGCACGGGCACACGATCGCGCGGGGGGCCGACCTCGGACGGATGATGGCCGAACTGCTCGGACGCGAGAACGGCTACTGCAAGGGCCGTGGCGGCTCGATGCACATCGCCGACGTCGCGACCGGCAACCTCGGGGCGAACGGCATCGTGGCCGGCGGATTGCCGATCGCTGCCGGTGCAGGGTTGTCCCAGAAGCTCCGCGGGACCACGGACGTCACCCTCTGCGTGCACGGCGACGGCGCGGTCGGCGAAGGCGCCTGGCACGAGGCGATGGTGCTGGCCTCCATGTGGGACCTCCCCGTCGTCTTCCTCTGCGAGAACAACCAGTACGGGATGTCGCTGCCCAGCCTGGCCGCCTACAAGGTGGAGAAGCTCAGTGACAAGGCCGCGGGCTACGGCATGCCCGGCGAGACCGTCGACGGCAACGACGTCGAGGCGGTCGCGGCAGCGGTCGGCCGGGCGGTCGAGCGGGCACGGGCCGGCGGCGGCCCCAGCTTCATCGACGCGGTCACCTACCGCTGGCGCGGTCACTCCAAGTCGGACAAGAACCTGTACCGCAGCAAGGACGAGATCGCCGAGTGGCGCGAGCGGGACCCGATCCTCCGGTACACCCGTGCGGCGCTCGACGACGGCGTGTTCACCCCGTCCGACATCGACGGGATCCAGGCGACGGTCCGGCAGGCGATCCGCGACGCCGTCGTGTTCGGCACGCAGGGCGCGGAGCCGACGGTCGAGGGGATGCTGGCCGGCGTGTATGCGCCGCTCGACGACGAGGGTGCGGAGGCCCGGGCATGAGTGACACGGGCGAGATGCGGACGATGACGTACGCGGAGGCGATCCGCGAGGCGATGGCGATCGCCATGGAGAACGACGACCGTGTGTTCCTGATGGGAGAGGACGTCGGCATCTACGGTGGCGCGTTCGGCGTCGAGAACGACCTCTACCAGCGCTTCGGTACCGAGCGGGTGCGCGACACCACGATCTCCGAGCTCGGCATCGTGGGCATGGGCGTGGGTGCGGCCCTCACCGGCATGCGACCGATCGTGGAGATCCAGTTCTCCGACTTCGCCTGCCAGGCGATGGACCAGATCGTCAACCAGGCGGCGAAGATCCACTTCATGGTCGGCGGGCAGGCCAGCGTCCCCCTGGTGATCCGCGCCCCCGGCGGCTCCGGCACCGGGGCGGCCGCCCAGCACAGCCAGTCGCTCGAGGCGTGGTTCGCGCACGTCCCCGGGCTCAAGGTCGTGATGCCGTCGAACGCCACCGACGCCGGGTCGCTGCTGCTGGCCGCGCTGGCTGATCCGAACCCGGTGATCGTGCTCGAACACAAGCTGCTCTACAAGCAGAGCTTCCAGGTGCCCGCCACCTTCCCGAAAGCCCGGCTGGGCGAGGGCCGCATCGAGCGGGAGGGCGCCGACCTGACCATCGTGGCTACGTCTGTCGAGGTGCAGCGGGCCGTCGAGGCGGCCGGACGGCTGGCCGAGGACGGCATCAGCGCGGAGGTGATCGATCCCCGGACGATCCGTCCGCTCGACACCGAGCTGATCCTGACGTCGGTGGAGAAGACCGGACGCGTCCTGCTGGTGCAGGAGGCGGTGAAGTTCGGCGGGTTCATGGCGGAGGTGGCGGCCACGATCACCGAGTCGCGCGCCTTCGGCGCCCTGCAGGCACCGGTGAGGCGGCTGTGCGGCCTGGACACCCCGATCCCGTACAACCCCAAGCTGGAGCAGGCCAGCGTGCCGCAGGTCGACGACATCGTGCGCGAGGCCACCGCGCTCGTCCGGGAGTGGTGAACCATGCCACGCGTCCCGCTGAACATGCCGAAGATGTCGATGACCATGGAATTCGGCACCGTCGTGGAATGGCTCGTCGGCGTCGGTGACCAGATCCACGACGGCGACGCCGTCGTGGTGGTGACCACCGACAAGGTCGACATGGAGGTGGAGGCCACGGTCGACGGCGTCATCGAGGAGATCATCGCCGGCGAGGGCGCCCAGCTCCCCGTCGGGGAGCCGATGGCCTGGGTGCAGTCCGAGGCCGACGACCTGCTGGGGGACCTGTTCGCCGCTCCCGCGGCCCCCACGGCGACGGAGTCCACGCCCGCGACCACGACGCCGGCCTCGGACGTGCCGCTGGACGCGGCCGCGCCGGTCGGCCCCCCCGCCGAGGCCACGGCCGTCCGCGCGGTTCCCCTCGCCCGGCGGATCGCCGC
>JAEVYS010000096.1 GCA_023392635.1 Actinomycetes bacterium
CCGCAGGGCTCGCCGCCGACGCGCTGCGCGACGCGGCCGCCGCCGCCGCGCGGGCGACCGCGAAGAAGGGCGGCCGGATCGGCATCGACGTGCCCGCGCTGGGCGTCGACGCCCGAACGGCGGGCCAGGTGCTCACCGAGGGCGCGCTGCTGGCGCGTTACCGCTACTCGGTGCTGAAGGCCGAGCCGAAGGACGTGCCGCTGGAACTGCTCCAGCTCCGGGTGGCCGGCGCCGACACCGGCGAGCTGAAGCGTGGCGCGTCGGTGGCCAGGGTCACCGTGCGGGCGACAGTGGTGGCGCGTGACCTCGCGAACACCCCGCCCGGTCACCTGACCGCCACCGACCTTGCCGCCGTCGCCGCGGAGCTGGGCGCTGAGTTCGGCTTCGAGGTGGAGTCCTACGACAAGGCCGCGCTGATCGACATGGGCTGCGGCGGGATCCTGGGCGTCAACGCCGGCAGCGAGGAGGAGCCCCGGCTGATCGTCCTCACCTACACCCCGCAGGCGGACGTGGCCGGCCACCTCGGGCTGGTCGGCAAGGGCATCATGTACGACTCGGGCGGGATCAGCCTCAAGCCGTCCGACCCCATGCACCTTCTGATGAAGATGGACATGGGCGGGGCCGCCGCCGTGCTGGGGGCGTTCACCGCGCTGCGCGACCTGGGCGTCGCTGCGGCCGTCTCGGGCTGGTTGTGCTGCACCGACAACATGCCGTCCGGCTCGGCGTACAAGCTCGGCGACGTGCTGACCTGCCGCAACGGCAAGACCGTCGAGGTGAAGAACACCGACGCCGAGGGGCGCATCGCGATGATGGACGGCCTGGCGCTGGCCGTGGAGGCGGGGGTGGACGCGATCGTCGACATCGCCACGCTCACCGGTGCGGCGCTGATGGCGCTCGGCAAGTCACGGGCAGCGGTTCTCGGCAACGACCAGGCCATGGTCGACCGGGTGCTCACCGCGTCCATCGCGACCGACGAGCCGACCTGGCAGCTGCCGCTGGAGAAGAAGTACCGCACGCAGCTCGACTCCGAGATCGCCGACATCTCGAACCTGGGCGGGCCGCACGCGGGTGCGACCACGGCGGCCCTCTTCCTGAACGAGTTCGTGGCGGGCACGCCCTGGGCCCACATCGACATCGCCGGCACCATGTCCAGCGATGCCGACGATTCGTGGCGCTCGGCCGGGGCGACCGGCTTCGGTGCGCGGCTGCTGGCGAACCTGGCGAGCAACTATTCCGCCTGACGCAAGAGGAACCGTCCCCGATGCGTCGCAGACTGCCCAACCTGGCGAGCAACTATTCCGCCTGACGCAAGAGGAACCGTCCCCGATGCGTCGCAGAGTTGCGTATTGGCTTATATAAGCTGGAGCGCAAGCATTGGGCTTGTGCACGCGCTGGACATCCTGGGGGACCCGGTCAGGCGCCGGATCCTGGAGCTGCTGGCCGACGGCGAAGTGACCGCCGGCGGGCTCGGCGCGGTCGTCCAGGCCGAGTTCGGGATCTCGCAGCCGGCGGTCTCCCAGCATCTGCGGGTGCTGCGCGAGTCCGGCTTCGCGACCGTCCGGGCGGACGGGGTCCGGCGGCTCTACGCCGTCGCGCCCGCGTCCCTGGCCCAGGCGGACGCGTGGTTCGACCGGTTCCGCCGGTTCTGGGAGCCGCCCCTGGCAGCGCTGGGCACGGAACTGGCACGCGGACGGCGGGAGAGCCGCCGTGTCGCGAACCCCGACGACGAGGAGCGATGACATGGTTGATGTGGACACCCAGATCGGCGCGGTGCAGCGGGACCTGCGGACCGCCGGGGACGGGCCGGCCGCCGTCCGCACGCAGCGCCTGAGCCAGGAGTACCGTGCGACCCTCGCCGACGTGTGGGACGCGGTGACCGTGCCGGACCGGATCCGGCGGTGGTTCCTCCCGGTCACGGGCGACCTGCGGGTCGGCGGGCGCTACCAGCTCGAGGGCAATGCCGGCGGGCAGATCCTCGAGTGCGTGCCACCAGCGGGTGACTCGGCGTCGTACCGGCTCACCTGGGCCTACGGTGACGCACCCGACACCTGGGTGACGTTGCGGCTCACCGCCCTCGCTCCCGAGCACACCCGGCTGGACCTCGAGCATGTCGCGCGGGTGGCCGACGTGCCGGAGGACCTCTGGCGACAGTACGGCCCGTCGGCGACGGGGATCGGCTGGGACTCGATCCTGCTCGGGCTCGCGCTGTACGTCGGTGGCGCGCAGGACGGCGTCACGCCGGAGGAGGCCGCGGCCTGGATGGCGAGCGAGGAGGGGGTGCGGTTCAGCCGGGCCTCCGCCGACGCCTGGGCGGCAGCGCATGTCGCCGACGGCGCAGACACCGACGACGCGGTTCGTGCCGCGGCGGCGACCGTCGCCCTCTACACCCAGCCTCCGGCGCCCCCGTCCGACTGACCCGGGCGTCGGGCGGTCAGGCCGGCTCGGGTTCGGGGCCGATGAGCGTCGGGGACGGGCTCGACGTCGACCGGGCGAGGGTGATCGCCGCCAGGGCCACCAGGACGACACCCAGCCAGTACGGAGCGCCGTGGTTGAGGCCGTACAGCCAGCCGGCGAGCAGGGGAGCGGTCATCTGCACGGCTGAGCCCAGCGAGGACACCCCGCCGGCGAGCCAGCCCTGCTCGTCCGCCCGCACCGAGGACGACATCAACCCGTCGAGTGCGGCCTGCATCCCACCCTGACCGGCGGCGAACACCAGGCTGGCGGTCGCGAGCACCCAGGAGAGCGGGACGAACGTCGCCACGAGGGCCAGGCCCAGGCAGCCGACCAGCTGGCCGAGCATCCCTCCGATGACGACGCCACGCTCGCCGTAGCGCTTCACGAGGATGCCCAGCAGGACTCCCTGGATGACGATGTCGACGATGCCCACGCCGGACAGCAGCAGCCCGACCTCGGTCGGCCCCCAGCCGATGGCGTCGAGGGCGAGCACGCTGACGTTGTTCACGAAGAAGGCGAACGGGATGCTGATCAGGGTGAAGCCGATCAGCAGCGCGCGCAGCTCGGTACGGCGGAAGGCCGCCGAGATGACCCTGAGCGGGTGCAGTTCGGCAAGGTCCAGCCGAGTGGCCCGGTTCGCCGGCGACAGGCTCTCCGGCAGCACGATCGCCGACAGCAGGCCGATCAGGACGGCGATGCCGGCCGTGGCGAAGACGGGTGCCGACAGGCTGAACGTGGCCAGGAAGGCGCCGATGGCCGGGCCGACCATGGTCCCGATCCCGCCGAGGGCCCCCAGCAGGCCGTAGCGCTTGGCACGGTCCTGCGGCGGCGTGATGTCGGCGAGGTAGGCGAACATGACCGGCATGTCGCCGGCGGTGAGGCCGTCGATGATGCGCGAGACCAGCAGCACCCAGACCGCGCCGCCGATGCCGAACAGCACGTACCCGACGGCCGAACCGAGGACGCTGATCACGAGGATCGGCTTGCGTCCGAAGCGGTCGGAGAAGGATCCCAGGAACGGGGCGGCGAGGAACGCGCACAGCGCGTACACCGACTCGAGGATGCCCACCCACAGCGCGAGCGACGTCTCGGGCACGTACTCGCGGAGGATGAAGGGCATCACCGGGAAGACGATGGTCATGCCGATCGTGGTGAGGAACGTGATGGCGATCAGCAGGGGCCAGGCGAGCCTGCTCGCCGTGGCACCGGAGGAGGCGGGCGGGGGCTGCGTCGCTTCGGGGGACGTCATGCCTCCTCCTCGGCGAGCAGGAGGTACAGGGACTTCCGGGCTGCGCCGACGATCGACGCGGCCCGCTCGGCCTGCCTGTCGGTGCCGGCCGATTCCACCTGGGCGATCGCGCTCAGCAGCGACTCGGTGGCCCGGCGCAACGTCATGCGCGGGCCCTCCGCGTCCGCCCAGTGCTGCCACGGCTCCCGCTCGCCCGCCCCGGGGGCGGAGCGCCGGCCCAGGTCGGTGATGCTGAACACCCGCTTCGATCCCTCGGTGCGGCTGCGGATGAGGCCCTGCTCCTGCAGTTGGCGCAGCGTGGGGTAGATGCTGCCCGCCCCGGGACGCCAGACGCCGCCGCTACGCTCGGCGAGCTCCTGGATGATCTGGTAGCCGTGCATGTCGGACTCGGACAGCAGTGCGAGCACCGCCGCCTGCACGTCCCCGCGCCGGACGCGGTGGGGCCCGCGCCGGTCGCGGCCGAAGCCGCCGGTGAAGCCGCCGCGTCCGCGGCCGAACGGCGGAGGAGTGAACTCGGACATATCGTTCTTCTTTCGGGTATCGATATGCATCACGATATATCGGTAAGTATCGCCTGTCCATCCTTCCGACGCGGAGGGACGGACCGCGGCTCGCGAGCGCCGGCGCGGACGGATAGCCTTCTGGTGGCGACTACTCCAGGAGTGCACATGGCCGTGAACTTTCCTGACGTGACGGACCTGGCGAGCGTTCCCACCGGTGACATGCCCGGTGACAAGGTGCAGATCGGCCCGGCCCATGTCGACAAGGCCCGCGTGATCTTCCCCGCACTGATGCGCCTGCTCGAGCCCCTGCTGGCCGCGCCCCCGCACCGGGCGGTGGTGTCGGTGTGCGGCGGGTCAGGAGTAGGGAAGTCCGAGACCGGGTCGCTGCTGGCGTACGGGCTGAACGCCTCCGGCATCGGCGCGTACGTCCTCTCCGGCGACAACTACCCGCGGCGGGTGCCCTCGGCGAACGACGCCGAGCGGCTGCGCACCTTCCGCGTGGGCGGCGTGCGAGGACTGGTGACGAGGCGTGCCTACACCGCGCAGGTGCGGACCGGACTCGCGGCACTGCAGGCGTCGGACCGCGACGCCGACCCCGCGGAGGTGGCGGCCCACCCGTGGCTGGCCACGTACCAGCGCGCGGGTCGCGCGGCGCTCGCCGGCTACCTGGGGACGCCGAACGAGACCGACTTCGACGAGGTCAGCGCGATCCTCGAGGCGTTCCACGCGGGCGCGGACGAACTGCTGCTCAAGCGCATGGGGCGCACGCCGGAGGAGCTCTGGTACGACGCGGTGGACGTCCGCGGCGTCCAGGTGATCGTCGTCGAGTGGACCCACGGCAACTCCGAGTACCTGCGTGGGGTCGACGTCCCGATCCTGCTGAACAGCACGCCGGAGGAGACCCTCGCGCACCGTCGGGCCCGCAGCCGCGACGGAGCGGTCGACAGCCCGTTCACCACCACCGTTCTGGAACTCGAGCAGGCGAAGCTGCACGCGCAGGCGCCTCGCGCAGCGATCATCGTGTCGAAGTCGGGGCAGCTGCTCGACTACGACGCCTACCGGAGGTCGATGGGTGCTGACCTGCCGGGCGCCGGGACCATGCTCAACGTCTATCCCGACAGCATCGGTGGCACCCTTGCCGACCTGGTCGCGTTCCTGCGCCGTCCCGAACTGGCGGACGCGTTCAGCTCCGCCTACCTGCTGCCCAGCATCTTCAACACCGACCTCGACCGCGGCTTCTCCGTCATCGACTACAACCTGTCCGAACAGTTCGCGACCAGGGGTGACCTCGAGGCGCTGGACGAGGAGGGCATCGACTTCGCGTTCGACTTCATCCTCAACCACGCCTCGGTGCTGAGCCCCCAGTTCCAGGACATCCTCACCCGCGGCGAACGCTCGCCGTACAAGGACTTCTTCATCGACTGGAACGCGTTCTGGGCGGGCCACGGCGACCTCACCGCCGAGGGCTACGTCCAGCCCCATCCTGAGCTGATCAAGGACATGTTCTTCCGCAAGCCGGGCCTGCCGATCCTCATGGTGCGCCTGCCGGACGGCACCGAGAAGCCGTACTGGAACACCTTCTACCAGGAGGTGCGCTACACCGCCCCGGACACCCAGGAGCTGATGCGTGCCACCGGCCTGCAGTACGGACGCGCCGAGGCCCTGGCCGGACGGGTGGCCGCGGCACTCACCTCCGGTGGGAAACCGGCGGACGCGGACTTCGCCGGCTACGAGGCCGTGCGGGATGCCGTCGTCGACCTCGTCGAGTCGAGGCGGACCTACCTCGGCCAGATGGACCTGAACATCAAGAGCCCGCTGGTGTGGGAGTTCTACGCCGACGTCCTCGACCGGCTGGCCGCCTACGGCGCCCGGATCGTGCGGCTGGACGCCTTCGCCTACGCGCCGAAGGAGCCCGGCCTGAAGAACTTCCTGAACGACCCGGGCACCTGGGACCTGCTGGCGAAGGTGAAGGAGCTGGCCGACCGGCGTGACCTGCTCCTGCTGCCGGAGATCCACTCGACCTACGCCGAGGGCATCCACGAGCTGATCGCGTCCAAGGGCTTCCTGACCTACGACTTCTTCCTGCCCGGGCTGCTCATCGATGCGCTCGACCGGCGCGACGCGTCCACCCTGAAGCGCTGGATCGGCGAGCTCGTGGAGAAGAAGATCCGTACCGTCAACATGCTCGGCTGCCACGACGGCATCCCCCTGCTCGACCTGAAGGGCCTCCTCGACGAGGGACGCATCCAGGGCCTGATCGACACGATCGTCGGCCGCGGCGGCTACGTGAAGGACCTCCACGGCGCGAAGAACATGTACTACCAGGTGAACGCGACGTACTTCAGCGCCCTCGGCGAGAGCGAAGCCCGCCTGCTGCTGGCCCGGGCCATCCAGCTGTTCATGCCGGGCAAGCCGCAGGTCTGGTACCTCGACCTGTTCGCCGGGAAGAACGACCATGCCGCGGTCGAGAGGGCCGGCTCGGGCGGCCACAAGGAGATCAACCGCACCAACCTCAGCCTCGAGCAGGTCGTGGACGGCCTGGACCGCCCGGTCGTGCAACGCCAGCTCCAGCTGCTCCGGTTCCGCAACACGTTCGAGGCCTTCGGCTTCGACGCGACCTGCGAGGTGGCCGACACCGGGGCCGACCGGCTGACGATCACCTGGCGCAAGGGCGAGCACTGCACCACGCTCGACGCCGACCTGGCGGGGGAGTCGTTCACGATCAGCGCCACCGGCCCCGGCGGGGCCACCCGGATGGTCTGACCGTCCGGTTCGCTCCCGTCGTGCCACGACGGAACCCGGGACTCGTCTAGCCTGCGCACATGACCCTTGCTGCAACGGTGATCACCGTGTCCGACGAGATCGCAGAGGGGCGTGACGAGAATCGCGCGGGTCCGCTGGCGGTGGAGTTGCTCGCCGGCTTCGACGTGACGGCGCGGCTGGTCGTGGTCGCCGACGACGCCGCGGCGATCGCCGCGGCCGTGTCGTCGGCGATGGCGGACGGGTCGAGGGTCGTGATCACCAGCGGGGGCACGGGCATCGGCCCGCGCGATGTCACGGTGGACGCCGTCGCCCCGCTGCTGAGCTACCGGTTGCCCGGGATCGGGGAGGAGATCAGGAGACGGGGCGCGGCGGCGCACGTCACCGCAGCACTGGTCTCGCGCGAGGTCGCCGGTGTGGTGGTGGGGGAGCCGTCCACGTTCGTGCTGGCGGCGCCCGGCTCGCGGGGCGGGATCCGGGACGCGGTGGAGGTCGTCGGACCGCTGCTCGACTACCTCGTCGGACAGCTGGACGGCGCCAGGCAGGACGGGCGGACGGCGGTGGGGCTCACCTCGCCGACGGAGCGGTCGCAGCATCCTCGGCCGGCCGGCGGTGCAGGAGGAGCGCCAGCGCGAGGGCGAGGGCGGCGGTGAGCACGAGCAGCCACAGGCCGAGCGCGTAGGAATTGGTCGCCCGGTCATAGGTGGCGCCCATCACGAGCGGCGGGAAGTAGCCGCCGAGACCGCCGGCGGCGGCCACGACGCCACTCACCGACCCGACCTTGTCGTGCGGTGCGAGTCGCGGGACCCAGCCGAACACCGCACCCATCCCCACGCCCAGGGAGGCGGCCATGGCGAGGAAGCTGGCACCGGTCACGATTCCCTCCGGCGGCTGCAGGCTGACCACCCACGCCAGGACGGCGACCGCGGCCAGGGACAGCGCGGTGATCAGTTTCGCACCCAGCCTGTCGGCCAGCACGCCGCCGATGGGGCGCGCGATGACCGCGGCGACGACGAAGCTCGCGAGCCGCGTGCCGGCCCCGATCTGGTCGACCTGCCCGGGGTAGACCGTGGTCAGGTACTTGGGCAGGAAGGTGGAGAACGCCACGAAGCCACCGAACACCACGGCGTACAGGAACGACATCTGCCAGGTGATCGGCAGCCTCAGGGCGGTGAGCACCCGGGGCACCACCGGCTGCGGGTTGGGTGTCCAGGCCGGTGACTCCTTGAGGAAGAACCAGACCAGCGCTGCCATCACGACCATGGCGGCCGCGATCACGAAGTGGGTGTTCAGGTAGCCGATGCTCTCGGCCAGTCGCGGCGTCAGGAACGCCGACACCGCCGTGCCGACCATCCCCATGCCGAAGATGCCGTTGGCCAGCCCTCGCTGCTTCGGTTCGTACCACGCGCTGGAGAACGGGATGCCGACGGCGAAGATCGTGCCGGCCACGCCGAGGTAGAAGCCGCCGACGATCAGCAGCCAGAACAGCTTCAGCGAGCCGGCGACCGCGACGAGCAGCACCGCGGGCATCGCGCCGAGCAGGACGGCGGTGAACATCCTGCGTCCGCCGAGCCGGTCGGTGAGCGCGCCGGTCAGCACCCGTCCGAGCGCCCCGACGAGCACGGGGGTGGCGAGCATCAGCGAGATCTGTGCCTCGGTGAGGCCGAGCGACGTCGCGTAGGTCTTCTGCAGCGGCGCGATGGACATCCACGCCCAGAAGCCGGTCGTGGAGGCGATCGTGGCCAGGACCACCTGGCCGAGTTGGCCCTTGAGGGCCGGAGCAGTCGTCATCGCGGAGTTCCTCGGTCTCGGTCTCGGGTGCCGACGGGATCCCACCCGCGGACGCGTCCGCGTGAAGGGGTCGGCGGGGCGACGTCCCGGCTGCGGTACACCACGTAGGGACGGAACAGGTAGTGCAGGGGCACGGTGAACGCGTGCACCAGGCGGCTGAACGGGATCAGTGCGAACAGGGCGAACGCCACCAGGATGTGCACCTTGAACTGCCAGGTGCTGGCCGCCATCGCCTGGACGTCGGGCGAGAAGACGAGCAGCGAGCGGAACCAGACGGAGACCGTCTCGCGGTAGTTGTGCTCCTCGCCGGTGGGGGTGACGCTGCCGGTGAGAGTGGCGACCATGCCGAACACGATCGCCGCCACCAGGACGACGTACATCAGCTTGTCGTTCCTGGTGGTGGCCAGGAAGACCGGGCCGGTGGTGCGCCGCCGGTAGATCAGCAGCGCGATGCCGGCCAGCGTGGCGACGCCGGCCAGGGTGCCCGCGCCCAGGGCGACCAGGTGGTAGGTCTCCTGGGAGACCACGAGATCGGTCCACGCCTTGGGGATGAACAGGCCGGCGAGGTGGCCGGCCAGCACGACGAACAGCCCGTAGTGGAACATCGGGGACGCGATCCGCAGCAGCCGCGACTCGTACAGCTGGGACGACCGTGTGGTCCACCCGAACTGGTCGTAGCGGTAGCGCCAGATGAGGCCGCCGACCACGGCCAGCGCCACGAGGTAGGGCAGCACACCCCAGAGGAACACGTCCACGATCAGCTCCTGACCACGTCGTTGAGCCCGACGAACTCGACCGGCTGGATCTCGCCGAACTGCGCCTGCACCTCCGCGCGGCTGCGGGGGGACTCTCCGGGCAGCAGCGCGCAGACGGCCTGGAGCACTCCGGCGTGCGGGAGGGCGTCCTTCTCCAGGCCCAGCCGGATCAGCTCGAGGCTGGCCCGGAACCGCTGCAGCAGGGCCAGGCCGCGGTCCGGGTCGGCAACCGCGAACTCGAGCACGATCGGCAGGTGGTCGGGCAGTTCGCCGCCGAGGTCGACCAGGAGGCCCGAGTCGCGGTAGACGGCCTTCACCTCGGCGAGCACCTCGCCGCGGCGCCGGGTGTCGCCGTCGGTCCAGTAGGTCAGGTGGAGGGCGTGCCGCCGCGAGAGGTCGAACTCCTGTACGTGGAACGCCTGGAGCTCGCCCAGCGGCAGCGACCGCAGGTGCTCCAGGACGGGGGCGAACTGCTCGACCGCTGGGGTGTCGGAGAGCGCGGACTCGACGACGTCCAGTCGGTCGAGCAGTTCGGCTTCGGGGTAGGCCAGCAGCAGCGCTGCCGCCTGGAGGGTGATCGCCTGTGGGGTGGGCGATCCCGGCGTGCGCGGGGCTGACGGGGCAGGGCTGGGTGGCGCCTTCCCGTCATCCCCGGCCCGACCCGGGACCCTCCACGGCGGGAGCCACCTCATGGCTTCGGGTCCTGGTTCGCGTCCCAGTTGAGCAGGCCGGCACGGTGGGTGAGCTGGTCGGCCGAGGCGGCCTCCTCCGCCTGCTGGCGCTGCTTCAGCGCGGTGTAGGTCTCGATCGCCACCGGCACGGGGCGTCCGGAGGCCTCCCCGAACGGGCCGGAGTCGTGCATGCCGGGGCCGCCGTCGAAGTCCAGCGAGCAGGCGAGTTCCTCGAGGTTGTGCGCCTCCTCGCGGTGGGCGGTGGGGATCACGTAGCGGTCGGCGTACTTGGCGATCGCCAGCAGCCGGTACAGCTGCTCCATCGCCTCTGGCGTCATCCCGACGGCTGCCGCGACGTCGGCGTCCCGGCCGGTGCCGAGCGTCACCCCGCGCATGTAGGCGCGCATCGCGGCCAGCTTCTGCAGCACGCCGGTGACGATGTCGGTGTCGCCGGCGGTGAACAGCTCCGCGAGGTAGCTCACCGGGATGCGCAGCGCGTCGATGGCCCCGAACAGGTTGCCGGCCGCCTCGGCGTCGTGGCCCTGCTCCTTCAGCAGGTCGACGACGGGCGAGAGCGGCGGGATGTACCAGACCATCGGCATCGTCCGGTACTCCGGATGCAGGGGCAGGGCGACGCGGAAGTGCCTGGCCAGCGCGTAGATCGGTGAGCGCTGCGCTGCGGTGATCCAGTCGTCCGGCATGCCGCCGGCTCTCGCGAGCGCGATCACCTCCGGGTCGTGCGGGTCGAGCATCAACCCGAGCTGCGCCTCGTAGAGTTCCTTCTCCGGCACCGAGGCCGCGGCGAGGACGGCGTCCGGGTCGTAGAGGATGATGCCCAGGTAGCGCAGGCGGCCGACGCAGGTCTCCGAGCACACCGTGGGCAGTCCCACCTCGATCCGCGGGTAGCAGAACGTGCACTTCTCGGCCTTGCCGGAGCGGTGGTTGAAGTAGATCTTCTTGTACGGGCAGCCGGTGATGCACTGTCGCCAGCCGCGGCAGCGGTCCTGGTCGACCAGCACGATCCCGTCCTCGGCCCGCTTGTAGATCGCCCCGGACGGGCACGACGCCATGCAGGACGGGTTCAGGCAGTGCTCGCAGATGCGCGGCAGGAAGAACATGAAGCTCTTCTCGTACTCGAACCGGATCTGCTCGTTGGCCTGCTCCCGCAGCTTGGCCACGATCGGATCGGTCTCGCCCGTGGCGTGGACGCCGCCCAGCGAGTCGTCCCAGTTGGCGCTCCACGTGATCGCGGTGTCCTCCCCGGTGATCAGCGACTTCGGCCGCGCCACCGGGAAGTCGTCGCCCAGCGGCGCCGAGATCAGGTTCTGGTAGTCGTAGGTCCACGGCTCGTAGTAGTCGCCGAGCTCGGGCTGCACGGGGGAGGCGAAGATGCTCAACAGCTTCTGGAAGCGTCCGCCCGAGCGGAGCTTGAGGCCACCGGACGGCGTGCGCACCCAGCCGCCGCGCCACGCCTCCTGGTCCTCGTAGCGGCGGGGGTAGCCCAGGCCGGGACGGGTCTCGACGTTGTTGAACCACACGTACTCGGTGCCGGCCCGGTTGGTCCAGGCCTGCTTGCAGGTGACCGAGCAGGTGTGGCAACCGATGCACTTGTCGAGGTTCATCACCATGGCCACCTGGGCCATCACGCGCTTCGGGGCCATCAGTACTGCACCTCCTGCGAGCGGCGGCGGACGGTGGAGACGATGTCGCGCTGCACCCCGGTCGGCCCGAGATAGTTGAACGCGTACGAGAGCTGGGCGTAGGCGCCGATCAGGTGGGTGGGCTTGACCAGGATGCGGGTCACCGAGTTGTGGATGCCGCCGCGCTTGCCGGTCGCCTCCGACTTCGGGACGTCGATCGTCCGCTCCTGCGCGTGCTGGACGTAGCAGATGCCGTCGGGCAGCTTGTGGGTCACCACGGCCCGGGCCACGAACACGCCGTTGGCGTTGGTGAGCTCGATCCAGTCGTTGTCGGCCACGCCGATGGACGCCGCGTCCGCCACGCTCAGCCACGCCTGGGGGCCGCCCCGGCCCAGCGACAGCATGAACAGGTTGTCCTGGTACTCCGAGTGGATCGACCACTTGTTGTGCACGGTCAGGTAGCGGACGGTGATCGCCAACTCCGAAGTCGGGCCGAGTTCGGGCTCGCCGAAGGCGCGGGTCATGTCCAGGGGCGGACGGAAGGTGGGCAGCTGCTCGCCGGCGTCGATGATCCAGTCGTGGTCGAGGAAGAAGTGCATCCGTCCCGACAGCGTGTGCCAGGGCTTCAGCCGCTCGGTGTTGATCGTGAAGGCCGCGTAGCGTCGTCCGCCGGTCTCCGAGCCCGACCACTCCGGTGAGGTGATCACCGGCTGCGGTGCCGACTGCGTCTGGGCGAACGTGATGATCCGCTCCTCCTGCCCCTCGGCGAGGTCGGCCAGCTTGCGTCCGGTCTTCGCCTCGAGGGTGTGGAAGCCCTGGGTGGCGAGCGCGCCGTTGGTGGTGCCCGAGCAGGTCAGGATCGCCTCGGCGAAGCGGGAATCGGTGTCGATCGCCGGACGCCCCTGCCCGGCGCCGGACGGCATCACGCCGTGCAGCTTCGCCAGCCGCTCCACCGGCCCCGCCATGTCGTAGGTGATGTTCTTGACCGTGAAGCCGAGCCGGTCGGCGAGCGGGCCGACGGTGGCGAGCTTGTCGGCAATGGCGGTGTAGTCGCGCTCCACCACCATCAGTTGCGGCAGGTTCCTGCCCGGCACCGCGGGCAGGGAGGTGCCGCGCCAGTCATACACGTGGCCGCCGGGCTGGCTGATCTGGCCGGGGGTGTCGTGCTGCATCGGGACGGCGACGACGTCCTTGCGGGTGCCCAGGTGCTCCTTCGCGAGCGTGGAGATGGCGCGGGCGAGCAGCGTGAAGAACTCGAAGTCGCTCTTCGCCTCCCACGGGGGGTCGATGGCCGGGGTGAACGCGTGCACGAACGGGTGCATGTCGGTGCTGGACAGGTCGTACTTCTCATACCAGGTGGCGGCGGGGAACACGAGGTCGGACAACAGCGTCGTGGAGGTCATCCGGAAGTCGGCGCTGATCAGCAGGTCAAGCTTGCCCTCGGGCGCCTCCTCGCGGAAGGTCACTACGCTCGGCCGGGCTTCGGCCGCGTGGTCGTTGGGCATCAGGTTCGACCCGGTGCCGAGCAGGTGCTTGAGGAAGTACTCGTTGCCCTTCGCCGACGAACCGAACAGGTTCGAGCGCCACACCACCATGGTCCGCGGCCAATTCGCCGGCGCGTCGATGTCCTCCAGCGCGGTGGACAGGGTGCCGGCCTTGAGCTGCGCGGCGATCCATTCCCCGACGTCGGCCGCGTGGCCGGCGTCCACCGCCGACTGCGCCTCGTCGGCGAGGTCGAGCGGGTTGCGGTCGAACTGCGGGTAGAACGGCATCCAGCCCAGGCGGTGGGACAGCGCCATCGCGTCCGCGGTGTGCAGCCCGTCCAGGCTGCCGGTGGACAGCGGGCTCTTGACGCGGTCGGAGGAGTAGCCGTCGGTGCGCCACTGGTCGGTGTGCATGTACCAGTAGCCGGTGCCGATCATCGTGCGGGGCGGACGCGACCAGTCCAGCGCGTTGGCCAGGTTGAACCAGCCGGTCATCGGACGGCACTTCTCCTGGCCCACGTAGTGCGCCCAGCCACCCCCGTTGCGTCCGATGCAGCCGGTGAGCATCAGCATCGCCATGATCGCCCGGTAGGTGACGTCGGCGTGGAACCAGTGGCAGATGCCCGCGCCGAGAATGATCATCGAGCGGCCTTCGGAATCCTCGGAGTTCTTCGCGAACTCCCGGGCGATCCGGATGCAGGCCTCGGCCGGCACGGAGGTGATCTCGGCCTGCCAGGCCGGGGTGTAGGGGCTGGTGACGTCGTCGTAGCCGGTCGCCCACGTGCCCGGGAGGCCATCGCGACCGACGCCGTACTGGGCGAGCATCAGGTCCAGCACGGTGGTGACCAGGTGCTCGCCCACGCGGACCGCCGGCACGCCGCGACGGATGATCGTGCCCTCGCCCCGCGGGTCCTCGAAACAGGGCAGCGCGATCTCGACCGGCTCGGCCCCGTCCACGTCCTTCAGCGTCAGCGCCGGGTCGAGGTCGCCGAGGTCGAGGTTCCAGGTGCCCTTGCCCTCCTCGTTGTATCGGTGTCCCATCGTGCCGTTGGGGATGGCGGGGCCGCCGGTCGCCCCGTCCCACAGCACGGTCTTGAAGGCGGCGTCGGTCTCGGCGGCGTGGTCGGGCAGGTCGGCGCCGGTGAGGAACTTGGACGCGGTGAGCCCGTGCCCGTCCGGGTGCTCGACGAGGGTGACCAGCATCGGCAGGTCGGTGTACTGGCGCACGTAGCTGGTGAAGAACGGCACCTGCCGGTCGACGTAGTTCTCCTTCAGGATGACGTGCCCGAACGCCATCGCCAGTGCGGCGTCCGTGCCGGCCTGCGCGGGCAGCCACTCGTCGGCGAACTTGACGTTGTCGGCGTAGTCGGGGCTGACCGTGACCACCTTGGTTCCGCGGTAGCGCACCTCGGCCATCCAGTGCGCGTCCGGGGTGCGGGTGACCGGGACGTTCGAGCCCCACATCATCAGATAGGTGGAGTCCCACCAGTCGCCGGACTCCGGCACGTCGGTCTGGTCGCCGAACACCTGCGGACTGGCCACCGGCAGGTCGGCGTACCAGTCGTAGAAGGACGTCATCGCGCCACCGATGAGGTGGTTGAACCGGGTGCCGATCGCGTGGGACACCATCGACATCGCCGGGATGGGCGAGAAGGAGACGCACCGGTCGGGGCCGTAGGTGCGAATGGTGTGCACGTAGGACGCGGCGGCGATCTCCAGAGCCTCGTTCCACGAGATGCGCACCAGCCCGCCCTTGCCTCGCGCGGACTGGTACCGCTTGCGGGTCTCGGGGTTGCCGGACACCTCGGCGAACGCTGCCACCGGGTCGCCCAACCGTGCCTTCGCCTCACGATAGGCCTCGATCAGCACACCGCGTCCGTAGGGGTAGCGGACGCGGGTGGGCGAGTAGGTGTACCACGAGAAGGCCGCGCCACGCGGGCAGCCACGGGGCTCGTACTCGGGACGGTCGGGGCCGGTGGTCGGGTAGTCGGTCTGCTGCGACTCCCAGGTGATGATGCCGTCCTTGACGTACACCTTCCACGAGCAGGAGCCCGTGCAGTTCACGCCGTGGGTCGAGCGGACGACCTTGTCATGGCTCCAGCGGTCGCGGTAGAAGACGTCCCCGGCACGCCCGCCCTTCCGGAAGACCGCGCGGCCGTCGTCGGTGCCTTCCCACCTGGTGAAGTACCTGCCGAGCTTCAGCAGGGCGTCGGCCGCTGGGCCGTCGAGGTGTCCGCGCTCGGAGGTCATGGCTCATGCTAACCAGCCGGGGCAGATTTATCTGAAGTTTTCGGAACAATTGATTCCCGGTTCGCGCAGATCGCGCTGGCTAGGGGTGTTACCCGCCCGCGAAGGGCGGCAGCACGTCGACGCGCGACTGCGGCCGGATGGGTTCGGACGTGTCGCGGACCGGGGCGCCGTCCACCAGCAGCGAGCAGTGGGACAGGACGCCGGCCAGGTGCTCGTCGGTGCCGGCGAGCCGCGCAAGGAGCTCCGACGCGCTCAGTTCGCCCGCGTCGAGCGTGGTCGTCGTGGTGCCGGCCGCGTCCGCGGCGCCGGCGTAGAAGGTGATCTGCATGGTCAGCCTCCGATCGAGCTCATGGTGCGTGCGGGCTGCCGGAAACCGGCGGAGTCGATGCCGTGCCCGGCGGCCTTGCCCAGATGTGCGCCGCGCCAGACCTGCGCGAGCTCCTCGTCCGAGGCGCCGCCGCGCAGGGGGCCGCGCAGGTCGGTCTCGGTCCGGGCGAACAGGCAGGTGCGCAGCTGGCCGTCGGCGGTGAGGCGGGTTCGGTCGCACGCCGCGCAGAACGGGGCGGTGACCGACGCGATGACGCCGACACGGCCCGCGGGGTGGCACTGGGCCGCAGCCACGAGCCATTCCTCGGCGGGGGCCGAGCCGCGCTGGTCGGCCGGTGTGAGCGTGAAGTGCGTCCGCAGGGCCTGGAGGATCTCGGCGCCGGGCACCATCGAGGAACGGTCCCAGCCGTGCTCGGGCCCGAGCGGCATCTGCTCGATGAAGCGCAGCCGGTAACCACGGGTGAGGCAGAACTCGGCCAACGGCACCACGTCCTGCTCGTTGACCCCCCGCATGACCACGGTGTTCACCTTCACCGGGTGCAGGCCGGCAGCGTCGGCGCAGGCCAGCCCGCGCAGCACGTCGTCCAGCCGGTCCCGTCGGGCCAGCGCCGCGTACCGGTCGCGGTCCAGCGAATCCAGGGAGACGTTCACCCGGTTCAGCCCCGCCGCAGCGAGGGCGTCGATGTGCCGGTCGAGACCGACCCCGTTGGTGGTCAGCGAAAGTTCCGGCGCGAAGCCCTCGTCGGTGCGCAGGGCCGAGGCCGCGGCGACGATGCCGGCCAGGCCCCGACGCAGGAGCGGCTCGCCACCGGTGAACCGGATCTTGCGGACGCCGAGCAGCGTCACGGCCACCCCGACGAGCCGGACGACCTCCGCGTCGGTCAGCACGTCGGGAGTCGGCAGCCACGGCAGGCCCTCGGCGGGCATGCAGTAGCTGCAGCGGAGGTTGCAGCGGTCGGTCAGCGAGACCCGCAGGTCGCGCGCGACGCGTCCGTGGGAGTCGCTGAGCGTGCCCAGCGGCAGGACGGCGGTCGGCACCCTGGGCTCCTGACGGTCGGTCGGCGGTGTGCGCCCACGGTAACCCGAGGTAGTTCCGACTTTCTAGTGCAAACCACGGGGTGGGTGCGGGATCATGGGAGGCACCCGTCGCGGAGAGGGAGGACGAGTTGAGCCAGGACCGGGGGCCACGCCTCGGGCCGACGCGCGCCGAGGTCCTGCACCACCTGCGCACCGCGGGCGGGCCTGTGCCGGTCTCCGAGGTCTCCGCCGCCGTCGGCCTGCACCCGAACACCACCCGGTTCCACCTCGACGCCCTCACCGAGCTGGGCCTGGTCGTCCGGCAGGCGGAGCAGCGGCACCGGCCCGGACGGCCGAAGGTGATGTACCGGGCCGCCGACGGGCATCGCGCGAACGGCTACCAGGACCTCGCCGCCGCCATGGTGAAGCACTTCGCCGCCGGGCTGGAGGAGCGCGGCGCGCGGGCGATCACCGCCGGCGAGGCGTGGGGGGCGGAGTTGCGCGGCAACGCCGCGCCACAGGAGGACTCCCTGGCGCGGGTGGTCACGACCATGCAGGGACTGGGCTACGAACCGGAGCTGGTGGGCGGCGACGAGCCCGTGCTGGAACTCAGCCGGTGCCCGTACCTCGACCTCGCCGACGACGACCCCGAAGTGGTCTGCAAGCTGCACCTGGGCCTGATCAAGGGCCTGCTGGGGCCCGACCAGCCGTGGGCGGTGTCGGCGATCGTGCCGTTCGCAGCACCGTCGAAGTGCCTGGTCCGCCTCGCGCCGTCCAGGCCGGCGGCGCGCGCCGATGCGTGAGCTGCTCAGCGTCGAGCAGTACCTCGACGAGCTGCTGGCGCTCGTGCGCCCGGACGGACGCCTGCTCGAGCTCCCGCTGGCCGAGGCGCAGGGTCGCGTGCTCGCCGCCACCGTGACCAGCGCGGCCGCGATCCCGGCCTTCGACAACTCCGCGATGGACGGGTACGCCGTCCGCTTCGCCGACGTCGCCTCTGTGCCCGTGACCTTGCCGGTCGTCGGTGACGTGCCGGCCGGCAGCGCCGACGACCCTGCGGCCGGGCCGGGCGAGTGCGTCCGGATCATGACCGGCGCGGCACTGCCGAGCTTCGCCGACACGGTCGTCCCGGTGGAGGACACCGAGCCGGGCGACCGGCAGGTGGTCGTGCGGGCCGTGCCGTCGTTCGCCGGCGCGCACGTGCGACGCGCGGGCGACGACATCGCGGCCGGGGCGGTGGTGGGTGAGCCGGGGGCGACCCTCACGCCGGCGCGGCTGGGTGCCCTGGCTGCGGCGGGGACCGTGCGCGTCCCGGTGCGTCCCCGCCCGCTCGTGGCGATCTGCTCGACCGGGAACGAGCTGGTTACCGACGGGTCGGTGCTGGGACGCGGCCAGATCCACGAGTCGAACTCGGTGGCGCTGGCCGCGGCGCTGCTGCGTGACGGCGCGGAAGCCGTCCGTGCCGCTCCGGTCGCAGACACCGCCGACGCGCTCCCCGGGCGGCTGGACGAGCTCGTCGCGCGCGGCTGCGAGCTGGTGGTGCTCACCGGCGGAGCCAGCGTGGGCGCCTACGACGTGGTGCGCGACGTGCTGACCGCCGCCGGCGGAACCTTCCGCCACGTTCGCGTGCAGCCGGGCAAGCCGCAGGGGTGGGCGGTGTGGCGGGGGGTTCCGGTGGTGTCGTTGCCGGGCAATCCGCTGTCGGCGTCGCTCAGCTACGAGTTGTTCGTGCGTCCGCTGCTCGACCGGATCCTGGGCCGGCCCGGGGTGGCCTGGTTCGGCGCGGTCGCGGGCGCGGCCTGGTCGTCGCCGCCGGGGCGGCGCCAGCTGCTGCCCGTCCGGCTCAGCGCGGACGCCGGCGGCCGGCTCGTGGC
>JAEVYS010000110.1 GCA_023392635.1 Actinomycetes bacterium
GTTCGCGCCCGCAGGCCAGCACGCCCGCGTGCGCCTCGGCCCGGACGGCGTCCACCGGGTAGTCGAGCGGGAGGTGCAGCTGGAGCAGCCGCAGCCGGACGGCGGCGATCCCCGCGGCGCCGTGGCACCACATCACGGGGTAGGTGACCGGCCCTCCCCCACGGAGGTCGGGCCACCCCCCACTCACCGGGTCGAACCAGGCGGCCTCCCAGCGCAGGCCGCCCGACACCAGGGGCAACGCACGGCCGCCGAGTTCGGGGAAGGCCGCCGTCGCCTCCGCCAGGGCCAGGATGACGCCGCTCACGCCGTGGGCGAGTCCGCACAACGCCTCCCCTTCGCCGCTGTCGGGCCAGCAGCAGCCCTCACCGTCCCAGCGCGCCGCCTCGACGAGGGCGGCGACGAGGGGTGCGACCTCGGCCAGGGGCGAACCCGTGCGGACCAGCGCCAGCAGGTCGCCGGCCAGCCCGCCGCCGAGGTCGGATCCCCTGCCCGCACGTTCGGGACGCGGCGCCACGCCCGCAGCCAGGCAGACACCGGTCGAGCCTCCCAGCAGTCCCGGTGTCGCCTCGGTCCTCCCCGCCGGTGCCGGACCGCTGTCGCGGGCCAGGGTGCGCAGTGCCCAGGCGATGCCCGCGTTGCCGTCGTAGAGCGATGGCCGAGCCGCGCTCAACGCTGACGGTTCCCCCCTCTGGTCGAGCTCCCAGGTCCCCCAACCGCACTGGTCCGCCTGGGGCACTGCGCACGTTTCGATGGTGTCGAGGCACCGGGTCAGGGCTCCGGCGAGGAGCGGGAACTCACCGGCCACCGGCTGGGCGGTCATCGGCCCGCTCCCCGCAGGTGTGGACGGGACGGGTCGAGCCCCGCCGCCAGGAAGGCGTGCTCCACCGCAACCACCGGTTCGGCGGGTTCCGCCGCGAACGCGCCTGCCAGCAGTTCGCAGCGGGTCTGCCCGAAGCTCTTCTCCGTGCCCGGATCCTCCGACCAGGCGATGCCGGGGGCGAGGGCGGCAGCGAACGGCGGTGGCGTCCCTTCGACCAGGTCACCGATGGCATCCGGCAGCAGCGCGAGGACGGCTTCCCGGTCAGGATCGAGCACGTACAGCACCGCGGCGTCCGGGCGTGCCAGCATCTCCGGCTGGGCCGCGACCTTGAGCGACCAGCACACCGCTGCCTCGTCCACGGCGTCGGGGAGCCGACGGGCGAGTTCGACCACACGGTCGGGACGGACGCCGAGGTAGATGCGGGTCACGTCCGGCCGGATCCGGGTGACGTCCCAGCCGCCACCCCAGGTGCGCCACCAGCCCTCCGCCTCGTAGCCGCCCGCCCGGTCGACGACCACGACCGCGTCGCCCACCCGGGCCGGGCGGCCGGGCCGCGTCGGCACATGGTGGTCGCCGGCCGAGACCGCTCGCGCGTGCCCGTCCGGGGTGGCGACGACGACCGTCCCGGCCAGCCCGGTCGCGGTGACCCGGCACTCGGGCAGCCAACGGCGGCTGTGCGCCACCCTCAGCTGCCCCGCCAGGGGCGGCGCCCCCTTTCCCGGCTGCGGAACCGCCACCCCGGGCCGCCCGGCGGCGTACCAGCCGCCGTACAGGTCCGCGCCCGACCGCCACGCGGCGTGCGCCTCGCGGACCGCTGCTGCCAGGTCAGCCATGGGCGCGCTCCCTCCAACGCTCCCCGGCTTCGCGGGCTCGTTCCAGCAGTGCAGACACGCTGCCGTCGGCGTCCGGCGTCCCCCCTCCGACCAGGACGCCGACGGCAAGCTGATAGGCGGCCACGAGAAGACGCACGCACCACAGGGCCGGATCCGGCTCGGGCGCGGCTCCCCCCGCCTCGCGGTAGGCGGACAGCAGCCGCCGCATCGCGAGCTCGCTCCATTCCGGGGCCGCCTGCTCGGCGAGGACGCGCGCTCCCGCCAGGTCCCAGGACCGGTTGCCCAGGCCCGCCGACTCCCAGTCGACCAGGTGCGCCCCCTCCGCGTCGACGAGCACGTTGCTGGCACTGACGTCACCGTGCGCCCAACCCTCCGGACGCCAGGCGCGCCGCGCGCCCGCGGCGACATCGGACAGGTCCCTGGCGGTGGCGATCACCCGGGTGGGCACCTCGTGGTACCTCGCGGTCTCCATGTGGCTCGGAGTGGTCTCGAGCATCGGCCACGGCAGGCCCATCACCGGGGCGCCCGGCGACACGGGGACACGATGCAGGTCGGCGAGGGTCCGCCCGAGTGCGGCGAAGGCCTCGCTGAGAACCGCGATGTCGCCGACCAGCGACGCCAGGGGACGCCCGGCGACCGGCGCGAGCCACAGGTCGTCGGCCGTGCCGGTCGCCAGCTCGGCCGGCGCCCCGGCGAAGGCGGAGAGCCGCGCCATGACGGCACGCTCCCTCGCCACGGTGTCCTCCCCGTTGAGGCGGGCCGCGGGTCCGGTGCCCTTGACGAAGGCCAGCACGCGGCCGTCGTGCGCGAGCCGGAGTACCGGGTTGGATCCCTCGATGCGGGTCACGGTGACCGCTCCGGACAGGGCGGCGGAGGCGGAGACCAGACCCGAGCGGACCGCCTGCGCCAGCACCGCGGCAGCCGCGGTCACTGCGGGTCGCCCTGCAGTTCGATGCGCAGCTCGCGCACCTCCACCGGGACCCCCTGGACGGACGCGGGGATCCGCGACCGTGCGTCGGGAGTGGCCAGCGCCGGGTCGAGGTAGACGACGATGCCGGGAACCGTCCGGCCGTCCATGACCACCTCGTCGATGTCCACGCCCGTGACCCCCGGCACGGCGAGGAACTCGTCCTCGGTCCGGGCCTTGACCGGCCGGATGCGCTCGACGTCCGCTGGGGATAGGGCCATCGGGATTCCTCCTCGTCCGTTCTTCTCGGGCATCGGAGCAGCCTGGTGCTCCGGTGATACACGGGTGCCCCGGCGGCTCTCGGCACCGGGGCACCCGCTGGCCCTCACCAGGTGGTCACGGTCACTGCTGGGCGTGACCACCCTGCTGTTCGAGGGCGGCCAGGTAGCCGGCCCAGAACGACGCGTCCATGCCCTGGCCACCGGCGACGCCCCCCACGTCGCCAGGATTGCAGACCAGGCTCGGGCAGGCGATGCTCGGGCAGGCCAGCGTCGGGCACAGCCGTGACGGGCAGCCCAGCAGGGTCGGGCAGAACCTGCTCGGGCAGGCGAGTGACGGGCAGTACAGGACGCTCGGGCACACCCGCGACGGGCAGATCGTCAGGCTCGGGCAGACCTGGGACGGGCACACGGCCAGGGACAGGTTGGGGACGAACTGGTCCCCCAGCCCCTGCGCCGGGGCCGACGCCTCCGAGGCGGCCGCCGCATAGCCTTCCGCATAGCCGGCCGAGTAGACGTCCGCCTCTCCGTAGCCGTAGTCGACCTGCTCACCGCCCTGGAAGCCCGGCTGCTCCACGGGTCCCTCGACCGGGCCGCCCGGAGGACCTCCGCAGACCGGGCCGGACACCACGCAGATCGGGGTCTTCGTGATCTGGTTGCAGACCACCGGCATCGTGGGACAGAACACCTGCTTGGTGACGCAGATGGTGAGCACCGACGGCTTGCAGATGATGGTCTTCGACCAGCAGGTGAACACGGTCTGCGACGGGCAGATGGTGAGGACGGACGGCTTGCAGATGACGGTGTTGGTGTTCAGCGTGAGCCCACCGGTGAGCAGGGTCACGTCCAGCTCGGAGAGCACCGCGTCGATGGGGTTGGCGAACGTGTTGGCCCCGTCGGAGGAGCCGGCGAACAGCAGGCCGACGACATGTCGGTCGTCGGTCATGATCACCGAGCCGGAGTCGCCGTGGTCGGAGAACCGGGTCGACCTGGTGGTGTCGGTGGCGATGCGCAGCTGGTTCTTGAGCACCTTCGTGCCCACGCCGTCGCCGTAGTCGATGGACACGGTGAAGTCGAGCGAGGCGATGGTGCCGTAGGTGAGCTCGGTGGTGCGTCCGCGCTTCCGGACGGCCTGGTTGAGAACGGCCGTCGCGGTACCGGCGACGTCACCGATGCCCTGCACCTGGGCCTTCCACTGCTTGCCGGAGTCGAGGGTGGTCACCGAGCCGTCGACGTGCTCGCTGATCACCGCGCGTGCGAGAGTCCCGAACTCGTCGCCGGGCGGGCTCCCGCCGTCCACCCGGCCGGGTTGACACTGGCGGTCGGATGTCGACCAGCCGGTGTCCACGGCGGCCACGTGGAAGTTCGACAACGCCATCGTTGCTCCGGTGGCGTTGTCCCTGACCAGCGCACCGAGGGTGCCGACCATCACGTAGTTGCCGGCGGTCGGGACCTCAGGCGGTGTGAGGTAGAACGACCGCGACGGCCCCATCGAGATGCCGCCGACGAGCGTCGGGTACGAGCCGGCGTCGACCTGGGCGGCGACGTCCAGTGGTTCCCGGCGCGGCGACTGCAGCTCGATCGTCATCTCCTGCACATCGGTCTTCACCCCGTCGATCTCGGCGGGGATGGCACTGCCCTTCCCGAGGCGGCTCGGGGGTTGCTTCTTGTCGACGTACACGACGATCGACAGCTCACCGGTCGGCTGTCCGCCGGTGACCTTCTCGGCGATGTCCACGGCGTTGACGCCCGGACGCGCGATGAGCTCGTCCTCCACCCTGGCCTTCACCGGCCGGATGGCAGCCCGAATCTCGTTGTTCATGGCACGGATCCCTTCCCTCCCCCTGGATGGGGAAGTCCCGCGAGTGGGAAGCCGTGGTGCGGGACCGTGATACCGGCGGCGGCCCTGGTATCAGACGCAGCACGAATGCCTCTATCTGGGAAAAGGCGTGACTTCTACGCTTGACGTCGTCGGCCCCAGGAGGTTCCCGTGATTCGCGTGCTCGACCCCGCCAACGCCGTCCTCGCCCCGAAGACAAGGACCCCGCTCCCCACCCTCTACGTCTCCGAGGAACTGCTGGTCAGGGGCAAGCAGGCGCTCGACGGCCTGGACGAGCGCGTCATGAAGGTCATCGGCCAACTCGGCTGGGGAGTGGGCGTGTCCACTCCGCAGCGGCCCGAGCGCCCCCGCCTCGACCTCCGCCTGGTGTCCTCTCCGCCGCTGGTGGTCACGCTGACACCGGGTGACCGGCCGGCCCCTCCCGTGGACGCCTGGGTGGCGCTGCAGGAACTGCGCACGGCGCTGCCCGACATCGCCGGCGACTTCGAGCTCAACCATGTCCTGCTGCCCGCGGGCGGCTCCCTGGGTGGCATCGGCGGCGGCTTCATGCCCGGCATCGGCGGCGGCTTCATGCCCGGCATCGGCAGCCCCGCCGAGTACGCGTTCCCCGGCTACGGCGGCAAGGCGCCGGTGTCGCTGGTGGTCGCCGACCCGGCGAGCACCGCGCCCGAGCTCGCGCGCCCTCCGGTGGTGGTCATGCCCGACACGGGTATCGGTCCGCACGCCTGGTTCCCGCGGCAGTCGACCACCAACGCGTTCATGCCGGGCACCCAGTCGGCCGGACGCGGCGTGGTCACCGTGGTGGGCACCGATGTCCCGGACGACTCCAGCAGCGTCGCCGACAGCCTGACCGGCGTCGCGGCGAGGCTCGCCGGCCACGGCACCTTCATCGCCGGCATCATCCGGCAGTCCTGCCCGGCCGCCCGCCTGGAGTCGCACGTGGCGATGGGCTCGGACGGCGTCATGATCGAGAAGGACCTCATCGAGCTGTTGCACACCCTGCTGGACCGCCAGGTGACCGCGCTGGCAGGCAACGACCCTTCGCAGGTGATCGACGTGATCTCCCTGTCGGCCGGCTACTACCACGAGGCGCCCGACGACACCCCGATGGACACCAGCCTCGCCGAGGTGCTGGCCGACCTCGGCCAGGTGGGCGTGCTCGTGGTTGCGGGCGCCGGCAACGACGCGACCGACCGTCCGCTCCTGCCCGCCGGCTTCGCGGTGAACACGCTTCCTCCCGACGGGCTGCCGCTGGTCAGCGTGGGCTCCCTCAACCCCAACCAGGCGACCGTCGCGCTGTTCTCCAACGCCGGCACCTGGGTCACCACCTACCGCAGTGGGGCGGCGATCGTGTCGACGCTGCCCACCGGCGGGAACGCGGGCTCGCAGGCGTCCGCCGAAGCGGCCGAGGGCGCGCCGGACACCCGGCAGCGGGCCACCATCGACATCGACGACTTCTCCGGCGGCTTCGGCGTCTGGAGCGGCACCTCGTTCGCCGCTCCCGTCCTGGCGGGCCAGCTGGCGCAGGCGCTGGTCGAGCTCGGAACCGAGGACGTCAGCCTGAACGGCCTGCGGGAGCGGGGACGGATGGCACTCCGGCGAGTGGTGGGCAGGAGGCACCGGCCATGAGTGCCACCGCCTCGCTGGGCGCACAGGCCGCGACCGCCTTCATCGCGTACCGGGACGGTGATCGTGACCGCCTGCGTGACCTGGTGGCGCTGTTGACGCCGCTGCTGTGGCACACCGCTCGTGCGCAGCACGCTCCCACGGAGGTGGCGGAGGACGCCATCCAGACGGCGTGGCTGCGCCTGGTCGACGCGGCGGACAGCATCGCCGACCCGAAGGGCGTGGTGTCCTGGCTCGTCGTGACGGTGAAGCGGGAGACCTGGCGGCTGCTCCGGCTGCGCGGGCGCGAGTCCACGTCGGAGTTCGGCGTGCCGGAGACGGCGGACGACGTCACGCCGGAGGACCGGGCCATCTCGTCCGACCAGCAACGTCTGCTGTGGGACCACATCAACGAGCTGCCCGAGCGCTGCCGGGCCCTGCTGCGGGTGATCGCGTTCGCGGCCACCCCCGACTACGCCAGCGTCGCCGCCAGCCTCGGCATGCCGGTCGGCAGCATCGGGCCCACCCGCGGCCGCTGCCTGGCGAAGCTGCGCAACACCCTCACCGCTGATCCCCGATGGGAGGCCTGACATGGCCGAAGACATCACCCCCGACGGCCAGATCGACGCCGCCGACGAGCGCATCCTGGCCCAGCTCGCGACGCTGTACGACACGATCGACCCGGTGCCGTTCGGTTTGCTCGACCGGATCGACTTCGCGCTCGCCGTCGCCGAACTCGAGGCCGACATCGCCGAACTCACCCGGGGCGAGCTGGCCGGCGTCCGTGGTGAGGAGACCGATTCGGTGACCTTCACCAGCGGATCGCTCAGCCTGATGGTCACCACCGTCGTGTCTGCG
>JAEVYS010000113.1 GCA_023392635.1 Actinomycetes bacterium
GCGCGGCACCCACGCCAGTCGCGCGCCCGTCGCGTCCGCCACCTCTGCCACCGCGGCGAGCGCACCGGGCGCGAGGGCGGCACGCTCCCCCACCAGGATCACGTCACCGGCGGCCAGTTCGAGCCCGCGCAGCGCGGCCGCCTCCTCGCCCGGCACCGTGGGCACCAGGCCGGCGTTGAGCTTGGCGTTGCCGTGAGAGGTGAAGGCGGCGAGAGCGGTGACCTTGAGCTTCTTCTTGCGGACGGCCTTGCGCAGCCGCAGGAACACCAGCGGGGACTCCTCCTCCGGCTCGAAGCCGACCAGCACGACGTGGCCGGTCGACTCCAGGTCGGCGTAGGTGACGCCGTCGCCGAGCGTCCGTCCGGCCACCCGGGTCGCGAGGAAGTCCGCCTCGTCGGGACCGGCCGGGCGGGAGCGGAAGTCGACGCTGTTGGTCCCGAGGACGGCGCGGGCGAACTTGCTGTAGCCGTATGCGTCCTCGATGGTCAGCCGGCCTCCGGGAAGCACGCCCACGCTGGAGCCGGCCGCAGCCAGCCCGGCCACGGCGGCGTCGATCGCCTCCGGCCAGGAGGCGACCCGCAGGGCGCCGTCCTCACGGATCAGCGGACGCGTCAGCCGGTCCTCGCCGCGGGCGGAGACGAAGGCGAAACGGCCCTTGTCGCAGTTCCACTCCTCGTTGACCTCCGGCGCCTCGCCCGCCAGCCGGCGCTTGACCTGGAAGTGTCGCTGGTCGGTCCGCAGCGAGCAGCCGCTGGCGCAGTGCTCGCACGTGACCATCGTGCTGACCAGGTCGAACGGGCGGCTCTGGAACCGGTAGGACGCCGAGGTCAGCGCCCCTACCGGACAGATCTGCACGACGTTGCCCGAGAAGTAGGAGTCGTAGGGGTGCTCGGCGTACTTGCCGACCTGCTGCAGGGCGCCGCGCTCCACCAGCGCGATGAAGGGGTCGCCCGAGATCTGCTCGGAGAACCGGGTGCAGCGGGCGCACAGGACGCAACGCTCCCGGTCCAGCAGGATCTGCGCCGAGATCGGCACCGGCTTGGGGAAGGTCCGCTTGAGGCCCTCGTAGCGGCTCTCGCCGCGGCCGTTGCTGAGCGCCTGGTTCTGCAGCGGGCACTCCCCGCCCTTGTCACAGATCGGGCAGTCGAGCGGGTGGTTGATCAGCAGGAACTCCAGCATGCCCTTCTGCGCCTTGTCGGCGACCGGCGAGCTGAGCTGGGTCCTGATCTGCATGCCGGGTGCGCACTCCAGGGTGCAGGACGCCTGTGGCTTGGGCATGCCGCGCCCGTTGCCCATGTCGGGCACCTCGACCATGCACTGGCGGCAGGCACCGACCGGGTCGAGCAGCGGGTGGTCGCAGAACCGCGGGATCGCGATCCCGATCATCTCGGCGGCCCGGATGGCCAGCGTGCCCTTGGGCACCTGCACCTCGGTGCCGTCGATCGTGACCGTGATGGTCTCGGTCGGCGCGACCTGGTCGGCCTTGGTCACCACGCTCATGCGTGCGCTCCTGCCTTCTCGTGCGTCGCGTCCGGGACCTCGAACAGGGCGCTGCGGCCGTAAGGGAACAGCTCCCAGGCCGGGGTGTGGAAGCCGGCCTCGAACTCGGAGCGGAAGTGGCGCACCGCGCTGGTCACGCACGCCACGGCACCGTCGGCGAGGGCGCAGAAGGACTTCCCGCCCATGTTGTCGCAGATGTCCAGGAGCTTCTCCACATCGCCGTTCCGCGCGGTACCCGCCTCGAAGCTCTTCAGCAGCTGCACCAGCCACCAGTTGCCCTCGCGGCACGGCGTGCACTTGCCGCACGACTCGTGCTTGTAGAACTCGACCCAGCGCAGCGTCGTGCGCACCACCGACGTGGTCTCGTCGAACACCTGCAGGGCCTTCGTGCCGAGCATCGAGCCGACGCCGCCCATGCCCTCGTAGTCGAGCGGCACGTCGAGGTGCTCGGCGGTGAGGATCGGGGTGGACGAGCCGCCGGGTGTCCAGAACTTCAGCTCGTGGCCGGCGCGCACGCCGCCCGAGAGTTCGAGCAGCTGCCGCAGCGTGATCCCCAGCGGCGCCTCGAACTGGCCGGGACGGTTCACGTGCCCGGAGAGCGAGTAGATCGTCATCCCCTTGGACTTCTCCGTGCCCATCGAGTTGAACCATGCCGAGCCGTTGCGCACGATCGACGGGACGCTCGAGATCGACTCGACGTTGTTGATCACCGTCGGTGAGGCGTACAGGCCCGCCACCGCAGGGAAGGGCGGACGCAGCCGTGGCTGGCCCCGGCGTCCCTCGAGCGAATCGAGCAGCGCCGTCTCCTCACCGCAGATGTAGGCGCCGGCGCCGGCGTGCACGATGATGTCGAGGTCGTAGCCCGAGCCGAGGATGTTCTTCCCGAGGAACCCCTTGTCGTAGGCCTCCTGCACCGCCTGCTGCATCCGGCGGATGACGTGCAGGACCTCACCACGGATGTACACGAAGGCGGTGTGGCAGTCGATCGCGTACGACGCGATGATCATGCCCTCCACCAGGGTGTGCGGGCTGGCGAGCAGCAGCGGCATGTCCTTGCAGGTGCCGGGCTCGGACTCGTCGGCGTTCACCACGAGGTAGGTCGGGTTGGGGTTGTCCTTGGGCACGAAGCTCCACTTCATGCCGGTCGGGAAGCCCGCGCCGCCCCGGCCGCGCAGGCCGGAGTCCTTCACCAGGTCGGTGACCTCCGACGGCGTCATCTTCAGCGCCTTGCCCACGGCCTCGTAGCCGCCGGACTTCCGGTACGCCGCCAGCGTCCAGGACTTCTCGGTGCCCCAGTTCGCCGAGAGGACGGGAGTGAGGGTGTCGATCGTGGGGGTGCTCACTTGACGTCCTCCGGCTTCGGTGCGCTCCAGGAGTTGGCTTCAGCGATGGACTTGCCCAGCAGGGAAGCCTCGCCGGCGCTCGGGCCCTCGTCGGCGCGGCCGTCGGGGAAGCCGGCCAGCACGCGCTCGGCCTCCCGCCAGCTGGTGATCGTGGCCCCGCGGGTGGAGGTGACCTCCTTGCCGGCCGCGAGGTCATCGATCAACGTCTCAGCCTTGGCCGGCGTCATGTTGTCCATGAACTCCCAGTTGACCATCATCACCGGGGCGAAGTCGCAGGCCGCGTTGCACTCGATGCGCTCGAGGCTGAACCGGCCGTCGGTGGTGGTCTCGTCCGGGCCGATGCCCAGCTTGTCCGACACGCTGTCCAGCAGCGCGTCGCCCCCCATGACCGCGCACAGCGCCGTGGTGCAGACACCGACGTGGTGGGTGCCGCCCGGACGCCGGCGGTACATGGTGTAGAAGGTGGCCACGCCCGAGACCTGGGCGGTACTGATGCCGAGCACCTCGGCGCACGCCTCGATACCGGCCGGGGAGATCCGGCCGTCGACGCTCTGCACCAGGTGCAGCATCGGCAGCAGCGCGGAGCGGGCCTGCGGGTAGCGTCCGGCGAGCTCGCGCAGCTCGGTCATCGTGGTCTCGTCGATGTTGGTCGACGTGTCGGACATGTCCACTTCTCCGGAGTCGGGGAAGAAGGACTGGAACTCGTGACCGCTCATCGGTCGACGCCTCCCATCACGGGGTCGAGGGAACCGATGGCGACGACCACGTCAGCCAGCATGCCGCCCTCGCACTGGATCGGTACGGACTGGAGGTGGTTGAACCCCGGGTCACGCATGTGGACCCGGTAGGGCTTCGTGCCGCCGTCGGACACGACGTGGCAGGCGAGCTCGCCCTTGGGGCTCTCGATCGGCACGTACGCCTGGCCGGCCGGGACGCGGAAGCCCTCGGTCACCAGCTTGAAGTGGTGGATCAGGGCCTCCATCGAGTCACCCATGATGTGCTTGATGTGCTCGTGGCTGTTGCCCTGGCCGTCCGGCCCCAGGGCGAGGGTTGCCGGCCACGCGATCTTGGGATCGTCCACCATCACCGGCTGGCCGGTGGAGGCCTCCAGGCGGTCGGTGGCCTGCCTGACGATCTTCAGGCTCTCCCACATCTCGTCGAGGCGGACACGGAAGCGGCCGTACGCGTCGGAGGTGTCCCAGGTGATCACGTCGAAGTCGTAGGTCTCGTACCCGCAGTACGGCTGCTGCTTGCGCAGGTCCCAGGCGTAGCCGGTGGAGCGGAGCACCGGGCCGGTGACGCCGAGCGCGAAACACGCGCTCAGGTCCTGGTAGCCGATGCCGACCATGCGTCCCTTGAAGATCGGGTTCTCGTTGCAGAACGCGGCGTACTCCGGGAGGTGCTTCTCCAGCCAGTTGATCAGGTCGCGCAGCTGGGCGATGCCGGTCTCCGGGAGGTCGAGGGCGACCCCACCGGGACGGATGTACGCGTGGTTCATCCGCAGGCCGGTGACGGCCTCGAAGAAGTCGAGGATCATCTCGCGCTCGCGGAAGCCGATCGTCATGACCGTCAGGGCGCCGATCTCCATCCCGCCGGTGCCGATGGCGACCAGGTGGGAGGCGATCCGGCACAGCTCCATCATCAGCACCCGGATGTCGTTCGCGCGCTGCGGGATCTGGTCCTCGATGCCCAGCAGCCGCTCGACGGCCAGGCAGTAGGCCGCCTCGTTGAACAGCGGCGAGACGTAGTCCATCCTCGTCACGAAGGTCGAGCCCTGCGTCCAGGACCGGTACTCCATGTTCTTCTCGATGCCGGTGTGCAGGAACCCGATGCCCGGACGGATGCTCGTCACGGTCTCGCCGTCGCACTCCACCATCAGCCGGAGCACGCCGTGGGTCGACGGGTGCTGCGGGCCCATGTTGATGACCAGCACCTCGTCACCGCGCTCGGCCTGCTCGCCGGCGATGTCGGCCCAGTCACCGCCGCCGACAGCGGTGTAGACGGTGCCCTCGGTCTCCTCGCCCGGGTTGGCGTAGAGGTCGCGATCCTGAGCGGTCATCGGTAGCTCCTGCGGGCGTCAACCGGAGGCACCGTGGTGCCCTTGTACTCGATCGGGATCCCGCCGAGCGGGTAGTCCTTGCGCTGCGGGTGGCCGGCCCAGTCGTCCGGCATCAGGATGCGGGTCAGGTGCGGGTGGCCGTCGAAGACCACGCCGAACATGTCCCAGGTCTCCCGCTCGTGCCAGTCGGCGGCCGGGTAGGTGGCGACCACGCTGGGCACGTGCGGGTCGGCGTCCGGGCAGGACGTCTCCACGCGCAGGCGCCGGTTGTGGGTCATCGACTGCAGGTGGTAGACGACGTGCAGTTCGGCGCCGGCGTCGTCCGGGTAGTGCACGCCGGAGACCGAGGCGCAGAACTCGAACCGCAGCAGGGCGTCGTCCCGCAGGGTCTTCATCACCTGCGGCAGTTGCTCCCGCGGCACCCCGAACGTCAGCTCGCCCCGGTCCAGCACGACGCTGATCCGCAGGTCGGCGACGAGCGCGAGCAGGCGCGCGTACGCGTCGTCGTACCACGAGCCGTAGGGCGGCTCGCTGGGCGCGGGCCAGCCCTTGGTGCGCACGATCCGGCTGTAGCCGGAGGTGTCGCCGGTGCCCTCGCTCCACATGCCGGTGCGGACCGGGACGGGCTTCGGCTCGGCCGGCACCAGCGGCGTCAGGTCGGGCTGGGCGTCCTCCCGCTCGAGGCCGGCCTTCGGCGCGGCCTCGGCATCGGCGACGGGCTCGTCGACCGACTTCTCCTCGCCGGGAAGCTTGTCCTGGGTCATCGCATGAGGCCCTTCATCTCATGGGTGGCGGGCGCGACCAGGGCGGCGGCCTCGGCGGCGTCCCAGGCGTCCAGTTCGTTCTGGGCCATCGGGCGCTTGGCCACGATGTCCTTCTTGAGCTTGAACATCGCGTCGATCAGCATGTCCGGACGGGGCGGGCAGCCGGGGACGTACACGTCCACCGGCACCAGGTGGTCACCGCCCTGCACGATCGCGTAGTTGTTGAACATGCCGCCGGAGGACGCACAGACGCCCATCGCCATGACCCACTTCGGGTTCGGCATCTGGTCGTAGACCTGCCGCAGCACCGGCGCCATCTTCTGGCTGATCCGGCCGGAGATGATCATCAGGTCGGCCTGGCGCGGTGACGCGCGGAACACCTCCTGGCCCCAGCGGCCGGCATCGAACCGCGGCGCGCCGTAGGTCATCATCTCGATCGCGCAGCAGGCCAGGCCGAAGGTGGCCGGCCACAGCGACGCCTGGCGCATCCAGCCGAACACCCCTTCCAGGGTGGTCAGCACGACGCCCTGCGGGATCTTGTCCTCAATGCCCATATCAACCAGCCCTAACCGTTCTCAGTCCCATTCCAGGCCGCCGCGCCGCCACACGTAGGCGTACGCGACGAAGACCGTGGCCATGAACAGCACCATCTCGAGCAGCGCGAACAGGCCCAGCTGCTTGAAGGTGACCGCCCACGGATAGAGGAAGATGGTCTCGATGTCGAAGACGATGAACAGCATCGCCACGATGTAGTACTTGATCGGGAACCGCCCGCCGCCCATGGGCTGGGGGGTCGGCTCGATTCCGCACTCGTACGAGCTGTACTTGACCTTGTTCCAGCGCCGTGGCCCGAGGAACGCGCTCAGCGTGATGGAGATCGCCAGGAAGCCGGCGGCCAGCGCCATGATGCCCAGCAGCGGAATGTAGGGGCTCATCGGACAGCGGTTCCCTTCTGCAGGAGGCCCGGCACGGAGTTCGTCATGCTGAGGGTGCCACCTTTGCGATGGTGTTGATGACTTTGTCCATCCAATCACCATCCCTGGTGTCGTAGAGGTGCGCGAGCAGTTTCATTGTGAACCGCATGAGGGTGGGCCTGGGCAGCCCGTAACGGGTGCACAGGTGCATCACCTGAGGGTGCTCGATCAGGGAGACGAACACCTGGCCCAGCCGGAAGTACCCGCCCCACTCCGACTTCAGCCGTGCCGGATACCCCTGCAGCGCGCGCTCCGCGCTCGCTGTGCCGTACCCGCGGAAGTGCGCGTCGGCGATGGCGTCGGCGGCCATCTCCGCCGCTTCCATGGCGTAGGAGATCCCCTCGCCGTTGAACGGCGACACCATCCCGCCGGCGTCGCCCACCAGGAGCAGTCCGCGGGTGTACGCGGGCTGGCGGTTGAAGCTCATCGGCAGTGCCGCGCCCAGGGTTTGGCCCACCTGGTTCTCGGGACGGAACCCCCACTCCTGCGGGGTGCTGGCCAGCCAGCGGTTGAACATCTCGCGGTAGTTGAGCTTGGCCGGCTCCGAGCTGGACCCGACGGTGCCCAGGCCGACGTTGACGGTGCCGTCCCCCATGCCGAAGACCCACCCGTACCCGGGCAGCAGGTTGGACTCGCGCGGCGTGCCGTCCCACAGCTCCAGCCACGACTCCATGTAGTCGTCGTGGGTGCGGGGCGAGGTGAAGTAGGCCCGGACCGCGACCCCCATCGGCCGGTCGGTCCTCTTGGCCAGGCCCATCGACAGGGCGAGGCGGGCTGAGTTGCCGTCGGCGGCCACGACGACGGGGGCGCGGAAGGTGCGCCCGTCCCTGGTCGTGACGCCGGTGATGCGGTCGGTGCGCTCATCGAGGACCGGGCCGGTGACGTTGGTCTCCTCGTACAGCCGGGCGCCGCTGGCGACGGCGCGCCGGGCGAGGATGTGGTCGAACTCCGCGCGGGCCCGGACGAGGCCGTAGGGCGGGAACTCGGCCAGCTCCGGCCAGGGCAGCTCGAACGGCTCGGTGCGTCCGCCGTAGACCCGCAGGCCCTTGTTGCGCACCCACCCGGCGTCCTCGCTGGTGTCGATGCCGAGCTTGATCAGCTGCTTGACCGCACGCGGGGTGAGTCCGTCGCCGCACACCTTCTCGCGCGGGAACTTCGCCTTCTCCAGCAGCACCACGTCGAGGCCACGGTCGGCGAGGTAGGCCGCGGCGGTGGACCCGCCCGGGCCGGCGCCGACGACGATGACGTCCGCCTCTACGGGTGAGCCTTCGGCCGGGACGACCGGCGTGGGCTCGGGCATGCGCTCTCCTGACGGGCGAGAAGGGAACTCCGACAGTCTAGGCAAAAGGGGGAGCCGGGGCCATTTGGCGCCCCGGCGGGGCGGCGAGGGCGGAGCGACTATCCTGCCTGCGTGATCCATCACCCGCCGGGCCCCCAGTGGCGCGCGACGACCGTGGCGATCGAGGATCCCGGGGATCTGGCGGCGTACCTGCCGGCGGCTGGCGGGCACGCCTGGTTGCGGCGCGGCGACGGCATGGTCGGCATCGGCGAGGTGGCCCGCTTCGAGGGCGGCAGCGCCGCAGAGGCCGACGAGTGGTGGGCGGAGGTGTGCTCGCGCATCGAGCAGGAGACCGAACTGCCCGAGGTCTCCGGCACGGGGCCGGTCGCGTTCGCCTCGTTCGTCTTCGACGCAGGGCACACCGCCCGGCAGTCGATCGTGATCGTGCCTCGGCTGGTGATCGGGCGGCGCAAGGGCCAGAGCTGGCTGACCGCGCTCGGCGCGGCCTCGGGCCAGGTGCCCGACATGCCCGGCACCGACGGTGTGGCGCCCGCCCCGGTGGGGGTGCACCCGGTTCCCGGCGGGCTCAGCCGCGAGGAGTGGCAGGGCATCGTCACCGAAGCGGTCGGACGGATCGACGCGCACATGCTGGACAAGGTGGTGCTCGCCCGCGGCGCCACGCTGGAGGCCGCGGAGCCACTGGACGCGCGGGCACTGGTGAACGCCCTCGCACAGCGCTACCCGAGTTGCTGGACCTACCACCTGGACGGGCTCGTCGGGGCGTCGCCGGAGATGCTGATCCGGCGCGAGGGCGGCCTGGCCACGTCCCGGGTGCTGGCCGGCACCATCCGGCGCAACGGCGGCGAGGAGCTGGACCTGAAGCTGGCCCATGCGCTGGCGAGGTCGGGCAAGAACCTGGTCGAGCACGAGTTGGCGGTTGAATCGGTGGCCCATGCACTGGAGCCGTTCTGCTCGGGCATGAACGTGCCGGACGCCCCGTACGTGCTCGAACTGCCGAACGTCCTGCACCTGGCCTCGGACGTGACCGCCGTGGTGCACGAGGGCGTGAGCGTGTTGCGGCTGGCCGGCGAGCTGCACCCGTCGGCGGCGGTCTGCGGCACGCCCACCCCGGCGGCCCGGGCGACGATCGCGGAACTGGAGCGCCTGGACCGGGGTCGTTACTCCGGCCCGGTGGGCTGGCTGGACGCGACCGGCGACGGTGAGTTCGCGATCGCCCTGCGGTGCGGGCTCATCGACCCCCACGACCCGCGACGGATCACCATCTACGCCGGCTGCGGGATCGTCGCGGGGTCCGACCCCGCCGAGGAGTACGCCGAGACCGAGGCCAAGCTCCTGCCGATGCTCGAAGCGCTCGGCGTGCCCCTGCCCGAGAACCACTGACGCCACGACCGGCCCTCCTCCGACGCACCGGGGACGGTTCCTCCTGCGTCAGGCTCTCCCCGCCGCCGGACGGGTTGTCGGACACGGGCGCGGTCGATTTCCTCGCCTCCGGGACGGAGAATCGGCCTCGCGGACGCAGATCGGTTCGCCCCGAGACCCGAACCCCGACCGGAGGCAGCGGTGAAATACGTGCTTCGCTACACCATGGCGCCCGGCGTGACGCCGGCGCGCCTGCGGGAGCTGTTCGCGGCGCATCGCGAGCGGTGGACCGCCTTCCGGGCCGATGGCACTCTGCTGGCGATCGGGCCGATGGACGACCCGGCCGACGGTGCACTGGCCGTCTTCACCACGCGCGAGTCGGCCGAGGAGTTCGCCCGCACCGACCCGTTCGTCACCGGCGGGGTGGTCGGCGCCTGGGACGTCGCAGGGTGGCGGGAGGCGTTGCTCGACGCCGGCACCGGGGACTCGGACGGCTGAGCGCGGCTGTCCACGTCGATGGGGGCAAACCTCTGGTCAGCCGTCCGTGCCGCGCTCGATGCCGAGGGTCGCGAGCAGGTCCTCGTGGAACTGGGTCCAGACCAGCTGGCACGACGCGCGGTCCGGCGCGTCCAGCCACTCGTTGCGGCCCTGGCGCACGCGCGCCAGCGCGGCCGCGTGCCGCTGGGCGTAGCCGTCGAAGCGGTCCAGCGCCCCCGCCAGGGTGGCGCCGAACTCGGCGAGCGCGTCGTCGCAGGACTCGAGGTCGACGAGGGCGGCGTCGTCCCACACGGGGTCGCTGTGGTCGTTGATGGCCGCGGGGTCGTAGAGCGTCGGGTGCAGCTGCCACTGGGTGCAGGCCCGACCGTGCGCGGCGTTGACGGGCAGGAACGCGGCATGCACCGCCCGGACGACGGCCCGCGACCCGGTGAGCTCGAGTTCGGCAGCGAGTTGGCGCTCGTTCTCCACCCGGCCGCGTTCGGTGATCGACCAGGTCTCGCCGAAGAAGTCGTACCGGGTGACCCACCCGTACGCCTGCGCGTCGAGCAGGTGCTCGCGCACCTCGGACGCATCCAGCCCGAACCGCTCGGCGACCGCAGCCACCGACGGCGCGCCGAGCACCCGGACGCCGTGCAGCGCGAGCAGGGCCGGCTCGGATCGGTGGCTCACTCCTTCGCCGTCTTCCTGGCCGGCGGGATCTTCCCGTCCCACGTCTCCTGCGGCGGGGGTGCGTCCTCGATCGGTGCCCGGCGGTGCAGGTAGGCAGCCACCGCGGTGAACGCGGCGACCGGCACGTACAGCATGCCGACCGAGAGCACGGTGGCGCCGACGAACACCGCGAGCACGCCCGCCACGATCCAGGCGACCAGCGACTTGCGCCACGGCACCAGGGCCGGGATCGCCGCCACCAGCGCCGGCAGCCCGAACAGCAGCGTCCACGGACCGAGCAGCGCGACCATCGGCACCACGCCGTCCCCCACCGGGACGCTGGGCACGAAAGCGAGGAAGACCACCACGCAGATCCCGTACACGACGGCCCCCCACTGCCACAGGCGGGCCTGCCTGGCCACTGTCATGCGAGCTCCTCCCTGGGTGGCCCGCCCGGCTCGAGCAGGCTGCGGATGTCGGCGGCGCTGAGCGGGGCGGCGAGGTCGCCCTCCTCGCCCACCACCTTCGCAAACAGGTCGCGCTTGCGCTCCTGGAGTTCCACCACCTTCTCCTCGATGGTGTCCTCGCTCACCAGGCGGTAGACCATCACGTGCTTGTCCTGGCCGATGCGGTGGGTGCGGTCGATCGCCTGCAGTTCGGCGGCGGGATTCCACCAGGGGTCGAGGATGAACACGTAGTCGGCCTCGGTGAGGGTGAGGCCGAAGCCGCCCGCCTTGAGGCTGATCAGGAAGACGGGGTCGGTGCCGGTCCGGAACGCCTCGATGCGGGCGGCCCGGTCCCGCGTCCTCCCGTCGAGATAGGCGGCGCCGATGCCCTCTGCCCTGAGCCGGTCCCTGGCCATGCCGAGGTAGCTGGTGAACTGGCTGAACACCAGCGCCCGGTGTCCCTCTGCGGAGAGCTCGGTGACCAGTTCGACCAGGGTGTCCAGCTTCGCGGACATCGCCCCCTGTCCCGGCAGCACCAGGGCCGGCGACAGCGCCAGCTGGCGAAGCAGGGTGAGCGAGGCCAGGATCGTGATGCGATTGCGCCTCAGGTCGTCCACCAGCCCGAGCACCTTCTTGCGTTCCGCGGCGAGCTGCTTGTCGTAGAGCCGCCGGTGCACCGGCGGCAGCGGGACCCGCAACACCTGCTCCTGCTTGGGCGGGAGCTCGGCAGCGACCCCCTCCTTGGTGCGGCGCAGCATCAGCGGGCGGACGCGCCGGTGCAGGCGGGCCAGCGCGGTCGGATCGGCACCGGTCTCGATCGGACGCCGGTAGGCGTCGGTGAACGCGACCGGATCGGGGAACAGGCCCGGCGCGGTGATGGACAGCAGCGACCACAGGTCCATCAGGTTGTTCTCCAGTGGCGTGCCCGTGACCGCGAACTTCGCCGGGGCCCGCAACGTGCGCACCGCCTGGTGGGCGCGCGACTGCCGGTTCTTCACGAACTGCGCCTCGTCGAGGAACACCGCCGCCCAGGCCTGGGCCGCGTACTCGTCGGCGTCCAGGCGCAGCAGGGTGTAGGAGGTGACCAGCACGTCCGCGTCCCCCGCCATCGACACCAGGGGCTCGGCCCGCTTCCTCGACGACTGCTCCACCACGCGGACCCGCAGCCCGGGGGCGAAGCGGGCGGCCTCGTCCGCCCAGGTGCCGAGCACCGAGGTCGGGGCCACCACCAGCATCGGCTCCTCGAGGCGCTCCTCCTCCCGCAGTGCGCACGCGAGGGCGATCGCCTGCAGGGTCTTGCCCAGGCCCATGTCGTCGGCGAGGATGCCGCCCAGCCGGGCCCGGTGCAGGAAGTGCAGCCAGCGGAAGCCCACCTCCTGGTAGGGACGCAGCGTCGCCCGCAGGCCCCTCGGCACGGGCACCGCGGGCAGTTCGTCGGCCTCGAGCAGGGCGGAGACGGCCGCCGTCCAGGCCGCCGACTGCTCCGACACCACGCCGAGCATCCGCAGGTCGTCCCAGAGCCCCGCGTGCACCGCGCGCAGGCGCAGCCCCTCGGAGTCCCTTGGGGTGAGCTGCGAAGCCTCCTCGATCAGGGCGCGCAGCTGCTCGAGCTCGGGCCGCTCGAGGCTGAACCAGGTGCCGGACGGCAGGATCAGGTGCGTCTGCCCGGTGGCCAGCGCGGTGAACAGTTCCCGGTACTCGACCGGCTCACCCTCGATGCTCACCGTGACCGCCAGGTTGAACCAGTCCGAGCCCAGACCGGGGTCGGTGACCGCGAGGTCGACCCGGGGCGGCTCGGAGGCCAGCCGGTAGGCCCGGGGCCGCCCGCTCGCCTCCACGACCACGCCGAGCCCGGCCAGGCGCTCCAGCCAGTGGCTGGCGAACTCGGCCGTCGCCGGGCCGGTGAGGGTCGCCGTGGCGGCCGGACGATGCCCGGCCCGGTCACCGCGCACCGGCCAGGGTCCCGCCGGGAGCGCGTCCAGCAATGCCTCCTCCGCGTCCCGGTCGCGGTAGGCGGGCTGGTCGCCCGTCGCGTCCAGGTCGACGTCCAGGGCGTCGGGTCCGACCTGGTAGCGGAATGCCCACTCGAGCCGGGTCACGTGCTCGGGGAGGAACTCGACCCGCAGCAGCATCCGTGGCGCGGCGAGTTCGGGCAGCTCGACGTCCGGATCCGTGCTCAGGTCGAGCAGGCGGCGAAGGGCAGGGTGGAACTGCGCAGTGAACGAGGGGATGTCGGCGGCAGGGATCTCGAGCCGCGGGTGCTGCACGAGCAGCGCCTGCTGGCCCTGGCTGAGCGCCTCGACGAACGGAACCAGCAGCAACTCGCCGTTCTCGCTGACGGCCAGCCCGTGCGGGGGCGAGCCGAGCAGGTTCGCGTAGAGCACCGGCCACTCGCGGTCGCCGGACGCGGCGAAGGTGCGCAGCGCGAGACCGTCGCCCGCCCGGCTCAGGCGGGCGGCCACCCGCGCGGGCTCGGACACCAGCTGGACCGACGGCGTGCCCTGCCCGGGAACGAGCTCGACCCCCGCCTCCACGGCGCGGGCGAGCCATGCCCACACGGCTTCGTCGGCCTGGCCGAGCTCGAGGACATCGGCGCGCTGGGCGTAGAACGAGTAGCCCGTGCGCTGCTCCCTGGTGCGCGCCAGCGCGGCGAGCGGGACCCGATGCGCCTCGATGTAGTCACCGCCCCAGGGGTGAAGCAGGCTCTCCCAGGTGACCCCGGTGCGCACCCAGCGTCCGGACCGCCCCCAGACCAGCGGGCGCAGCTGGATCGCACCGTTGGCCGCCCTGGTGACCTGGACGGCGAGTTCCTGGCCCGGGGTGTTCGTCCGCGTCTCCGCGGTGACCTGCGCGAGCGCCCGCTGCCACGCCGGGGTGAGTGCGCGCAGGTTCACCGTACGCATGTGCCACAACAGGGCGGCACCGTGCTTGCAGTCGTAGCCGATCGGGCAGGAGCAGGAGGTGGAGATCGCGCCGCTGTCCGCCCAGTACCGGGCGACGGTCTGGTAGGCGCGGGCGCTCGAGCCCCGCACCTGGCCCTGGATCAGGCTCCCGCCGGTCCCCGAGCCCATCGCGATGTGGCCGACGCGGCCCTGCCGGACGTACTCCTGGCCACGGGCGAGCGTGACTTCGCCGAACAGCTCCACCAGCCGGCGTTCGGTCAGCTGGAGGACCCACTCGGGATAGGCGGGGCCGCTCATGGAGCGCGACCGGCCCCCGCACTCCGGGCGACCTGCCGGGTGGCCAGCCAGAACAGCGCCGCGACGACGGCGGCCGCCGCAGCGCCCACCAGGCCCGCGGGGGCGGCGATCAGCGGGTTCGGGTCCACGAGGACGATCAGGAAGATGCCGGCGAACCCGTTCACTGCGCCGTGCAGCACCGCCGGCGCCAGCAGGGACCCGGTGACCTGGCGTGCCCGCCACAGCAGGAACGACAGCGGGATGCACCAGGCGATCATGAAGAACGTGCCGATCCGGCCGTAGCTGCCGTAGTTGAAGCCCATCAGGATCAGGGGCGCGTGCCACAGTCCCCACAGGACCCCGGTGAGGACGTTGGCCCAGAACGACCCGAGCGGACGCAGTTCGTCGGCCAGCCAGCCGCGCCAGCCGTACTCCTCACCGAACGCGAGCACCCCGTTGATCGTGAAGCCGGCCACCAGCGCGCCGAGCAGGGTGATGCCCAGCAGCGGCCACAGCGACGGCGTGGCGGCACTCATCCTGGCCACCTGGTCGGCGTCCATGCTGGGCACGAGCAGAAGCGCGTTGGCGAGCAGGTCCTCCTGGCTGAACAGCACCCGTCCGGCCCCGTTGAGGTCGAGGCGATTGCCGGCCAGCCAGCTGAGGCCGACCATGGCCAGCAGCAGCGCCGTGATCACGCTCGCCGCGACCACGAGGAGCCGGGGCAGCGCGCGGCCGAACCGGCGGAACGTGCCGAGGATCAGCGGGCTGCGGTGGTCGAGGCGCTCGACCACCAGAGCAGCCACCAACGGCGCGGGCATGTACAGCAGCGCCACCACGATCGTGACGATGCTCAACCCCTGCCCGCCGCCCAGGTTGCGGTTGCCGGTGGCGTACAGGCCCGCGCCGACGAGGCAGACCCAGCCGAACGCCATCAGGTAGAACAGCCCGACCCGGCCCCAGCGCACCGTCGGGCGTATCGCCGTCGGCTCCTCCCACTCACTCACGTGCCCACCGTAGCCGCCGGCACGGACGCGACCCGGACGCCACGTCAGAGCCAGGCGCCCCGATGCATCACCCGCGTGACCACGACCGCCGGGTCGAGGACGGCGAGGTCGGCCCGCGCGCCGGGAGCGATGCGCCCGACATCGCCCAGGCCCAGGTAGTCGGCGGGGATCGACGTGGCGGCGCGCACGGCGCGGGCGAGCGGGACGCCCGCCGCCACCGCATTGCGCACCCCGGCGTCCAGCGTGAGCGTCGAACCGGCGATGGTGTCGGTGCCGGCGATGCGGGCGATGCCTCCGCGGACCTCGACCGGCAGTTCGCCGAGCACGTAGTCCCCGTCGCGTCCCCCCGCCGCGGCCATCGCGTCGGTGACCAGGACGACCCGCTCCGGGGCCGTCGCCGCGACGAAGGCCACGAGCTCCGGACGGACGTGGACCCCGTCCATGATCAGTTCGAGGTACACCCGCGGGTCCTCCCACAGCGCCAGCACGGGACCCGGTTCCCGGTGCTTGAGCGGGGCCATCGCGTTGAACAGGTGGGTGGCGCCGGTCGCTCCGGCCGCGATCGCGGCCCGGCAGGTGTCGTAGTCGGCGTCGGTGTGCCCGATCGCAGCCACCACACCGCTGTCGACGAGCAACCGGATCGACTCCAGCGCGTCCGGACGCTCGGGCGCCACCGTCACCATGCGCACGGTGCCGCGGGCCGCCTCCAGCAGGTGCTCCACGTCGGCGGGCGACGGGTCGGCGAGCAGTTGCGGCGGGTGGGCGCCCTTGTACTTCAGGGCGAGCCAGGGTCCCTCGAGGTGGATCCCGGCGAGTTCACCGGCTTCCACGAGTCCGGCGAGGCACCGCACCTGGCGCTCGAGGTCGGGCAACGCCCCGGTGACCAGCGACGCGACCATCGTGGTCACGCCGTGCCGCCGGTGCGCGGCCAGCGCCTGCCGGACGGCGCCGGCGTCCTCGGTGACGAAGGACGCACCGCCGCCGCCGTGGCAGTGGACGTCGACGTACCCGGGGACCACCGTGCCGACCACGTGCTCGTCGGCCACCCTCGGCGGGTCGCCGGCACCTGCCCCGACGATGCGCTCGCCGTCGACGTCGATCCAGCCGGCGACCGCGGTCTCTGCGTCCGGGAACAGCACCCGGTCGGCGGTGAGGAGCATCACACGTCCAGTCGCTGCCAGTCGGGCAGGTTGGCGTAGGTCTCCTTGTAGTAGTCGGCCAGCGCCAGTTCGGACGCCGCCTCCTCGTCGACAACGATCGTCGCGTGCTGGTGCAGCTGGAGCACCGAGCCGGGGCACATCGCGGTGATGGGCCCCTCCACCACACCGGCGACCGCGTGCGCCTTGCCGGCGCCGGTGGCCACCAGGATCACGTTGCGGGCATCCATGATGGTGCCCAGTCCCTGGGTGAGGCAGTGGCGCGGCACGTCGTCGATCGAGTCGAAGAAGCGTGCGTTGTCCTTCCGCGTCCGCGCAGCGAGGGTCTTGATGCGGGTCCGCGACGACAGCGACGACGTCGGCTCGTTGAAGCCGATGTGGCCGTTGGAGCCGACGCCGAGGAACTGGATGTCAACGCCGCCGGCGGCCGTGATCGCGTCCTCGTAGGCTCGGCACGCGGCCGCGAGGTCCTGGGCGAAGCCGTCCGGTACGTGCACCCGCGCCGGATCGAGGTGCATCGGCTCGGTCACGGTCTTGCGGATGATCTCGTGGTAGCTCTGCGGGTGGCCCTCGGCGATGCCCACGTACTCGTCCAGCGCGAAGGCCGAGGCCTGCGACAGGTCGAGACCGCCGGCGTCCACCAGTCGCGCCAGCTCGGCGAACGTCTGCACCGGCGAGGATCCCGTGGCCACGCCCAGGACGACGGACGGACCGATCGGCGCGGCGATACGGGCGGCCTTCGCCGCGGCGACTTCGCCGACCCGCTGGGCGTCGGAGGTGATGATGACTTCCATTTCTCTTCTCTCTCGATGCCCACCCCTGCCGACATGTCAGGACGTCGTCCGGCGTCGGCCGCACGCCGTCCTGGCATGTCGCGGGGTGGGGTGTTGCGTTGTACTACGCGGCGGTGGGATCGGCGGAGACGAGGCTCTCCTCGCCCTCCTCCTCCCGGCCCGGAGTCCTCAGGTTCCAGCGCCGGATCACGAACCGGAACAGGAAGTAGTAGACCACCGCGAACACCAGCCCGACCGGGATGATGATCCACGGGTTCTGGCCGATGTTCCAGTTCAGCAGGAAGTCGAACAGCCCCGCCGAGAACCCGAAGCCCATATGGACGCCCAGAGCGTTCGTGATGGCCAGCGAGAGGCCGGTGAGCACGGCGTGCGCGATGTACAGCGGCCACGCCACGAACATGAACGCGAACTCGATGGGCTCGGTGACACCGGTCAGGAAAGACGTGAGCGCGACCGAGAACATGATGCCGCCGACCGCCTTGCGGTTCTTCGGCTTCGCCTCCTGCCAGATCGCCAGGCACGCGGCCGGCAGGGCGAACATCATGATCGGGAAGAAGCCGCTCATGAAGGTGCCTGCGGTGGGGTCGTGGGCCAGGAAGCGGGCGATGTCTCCGTGGACGACCGTGCCGTCGGGCTTGGTGAAGTCGCCGAGGATGAACCACGGCGGGTTGTTCAGGATGTGGTGCAGGCCCAGCGGGATCAGGAGCCGGTTGAGGGTGCCGTACACGAAGCCGCCGATGATCACGTTGCCCGCCACCCAGTTGCCGACGGCGGTGAGGCCGCTGTTGAAGGCCGGGTAGATGAAGGACAGCACGACCGCTGCGACGATGCCGGCCACGGCGGTGATCATGGGCACGAACCGACGGCCACCGAAGAACGCCAGGTAGGGCGGCAGGGTGATCCGGTAGTAGCGCTGCCACAGCCAGCCCGAGATGAGGCCCATCAGGATGCCGCCGAGCACGCCGTAGTTGATCAGCGCCTGCTTCCCGCCCTCCGCGGGTGCACCGAGGATGTAGGGCGACATCGCATCTCCCACGCCCTTGAACACCAGGTAGCCGACGACCGCGGCCAGGGCGGTCGACCCGTCCGCCTTCCTCGCGATGCCGATGGCGACGCCGACAGCGAACAGCAGCGCCAGGTTGGCGAACAGGGCGTTGCCCGCGGCGCCGATGACGGCGGCGACGGGCCCCCAGCCGAGGCCGTCCTTGCCCAGCAGGTCGTCCTGGCCGAGCCGGAGCAGCAGCGCCGCGGCGGGCAGGGAGGCGATCGGCAGCATCAGGCTGCGGCCGAACTTCTGGAGCGGAGCGAGGTTGAAGCGGCCGACGGCCGCCATTTCGTTACTGCTCACAAGGAGTTTCCTTCCGTTGATCGGGCCGGTGACAGGTCGTCACGGCCCAGTTCCATATGGACCTGGTACCGGTCCCCGCGGTAACGGGAGACCACGTACTCGATGGGACGCCCGCCGGCGGTGGACACCCGCCGGAAGACGAGCAGCGGGGTGACCTGCGGAGCGGAGAGCTGGCGGGCGAGGTCGGCGTCCGCCACCTCCCCCCACAGGGTCTGCTCGGCGTGGTCGACCCACAGGCCGTACACGGTGCCGAGAATCTCGTAGAGCGAGCCGCCGGCGATGTCGCGCCGGTCCAGGCCGGGGAGCAGGTGGGCGGGGTACCAGCCGTCCTCGTGGGCGATCGGCTCGTCGTCGGCGAGGCGGATGCGCACCACGTGCCACGCCTGCACGCCGGGCTCGAGCCCCAGCCCCGCTGCCGCTTCGGCGGGGGGCTCGGCGAGGCTGACCGAGAGCAGTCGGGTGGACGGATTGCGCCCGCGGCGCCGCATGTCCTGGCTGAACGACGCCAGGTGCAGCCGGGTCTCCAGGCGGGGCCGGACGGCGAACGTGCCCAGACCGTGGGTGCGCTGCAGCAGCCCGTCGGCGACCAGGCCGTCGATCGCCTTGCGGACGGTCGCGCGGGACACCCCGTACGTGGCCATCAGCTCACGCTCGGACGGGATCGCCTGACCGGGGACGACCATGCCGATGAGCAGCTCGCGCAGCTGTTGGTGCTTGGGGCGTGGGCCCTCGACGATCGGCTCCGCCAGCGTCTTCGCCATGACTGAATCCCTCTACTCAAAACTGGTGCGTACTGGTCCGTACCAGTTGGCAGGAATCATGCTATGGTTCTGCGCAGGCTGTCAAGCAGGGCCGACGAGGGCCCCCCACACGAGGAGTGACATGAGCAAGGCAGAGCAGATCCTGGCCGGCCTCGGCGGCGCGGCGAACATCGTCGAGATCGAGGCGTGCATCACCCGCCTGCGCACCGAGGTGAAGGACGCCTCGCTGGTCGACGCCAACGCCCTCAAGGCCGCCGGCGCCCACGGCGTGATCGCGGCCGGGACGGTCGTCCAGGTGGTCGTCGGCCCGGAGGCCGACAACCTGGCCGAAGACATCGAAGACCTGATGTGATGCAGGTCCTCTCCCCCTGCCCCGGCCGGGCGTTCCCGATCGCGCAGGTCAGCGACCCGGTCTTCGCCGCCGAGATGGTCGGCCCCGGAGTGGCGATCGAGCCCGCCGCCGAACCGACCACCGTGGTCGCGCCGGTGGCCGGCACCATCCTCAAGCTCCACCCGCACGCGTTCGCGATGCTCACGCCCGACGGCGTCGGGGTGCTGGTGCATCTCGGCATCGACACCGTGAAGCTGGACGGCGCCGGGTTCGAGGTTCTGGCGACCGAGGGGGCGAGCGTCGAGGCCGGCGCAGACATGGTCTGGTGGAATCCCGCCGCGATCACCGGCGAGGGCATCAGCACCACGGTGATGGTCGTCGCGCTCGACCGTCCGGCCGGTTCGCTGGCCGGCGTGGCGAGCGGGACAGTCGCTACCGGGGACCGGCTGTTCGACCTCGATGCCTGAGCGGGTCGCGGCCCTCCTGCTCGACCTCGACGGCACCCTCGTCGACTCCGAGGGCTTCCACCGGCAGGTCTTCCGCAACTGGTTCGCCGCCCGGGGCTGGAGCGTCGACGAGGAGGTGCTGGCCGGCTTCACCGGGCGCCGCGCCGACGACGTGCTCGCCGGGGAGCCGGGGCCGTGGGCCGGTGAGGACGTGGCGGGCATGACCGAGGAACTGCTCGGCCACATGGCCTCGCTCCCTCGACCACGGCTTGCGCCGGGCGCCGTCGAACTCGTCCTGGAGTGCCCCGTCCCGCTCGCGCTGGTCACCTCGGCGAACACCGGCTGGGCACGCCGGTGCCTCGGCGAGTTGCTCGACCGGTTCGCCGTCGTGGTCACCAGGGACGAGGTGGACAACGGCAAACCGCACCCCGAGCCCTATGCGTTGGCCATCCGGACCCTCGGTGTCGAGCCTGCCGCCTGTGTCGCGGTCGAGGACGCGCCGGCGGGTGTCGCGTCCGCGCTCGCCGCCGGCGTGGGCACGGTGGTCGCGGTCAGCGGGACCTTCACTGCTGCGCAGCTGGCCGCGGCCCACGTGGTCGTGACCGGGCTCGGCGAGGTCAGGTCGCTGCTGTAGCTCAGCGTCCCGGACGGGGGATCTTCCTGGTTGCCTGCGCCTCCTTGGACGCGGCAAGCTCGCGCTGCGCAGCCTCCTGCTCGGCCTTCAGCTCGTCCATGTTGAAGCTGCCGCGCAGTCCGAAGTAGACCACCGCAGCGATCGCGAGCGACCAGTACTGCGGAGCGCCCAGGATCAGCGGTGCCGTGATCAGCGCGACCATGTCGATGCCACGGAACAGGTTGACGATGAGCCCGGGAGGAAGGGCACCGGAGGCGGTGGCCATCATCGGGGTCTGGTAGTCGACCTTCTTCGCAGTCACCCAGCGCACCGCCCCGAACATCCCGGCCAGCGCCGTGATGAGGGAGACCACCAGACCATCGACGAAGGGCCGGTCGGCACCGGTGCTCGCGATACCCACGAAGGCCGGGGTCGCCGCCAGTCCCCATGCCAGGGCGAGGCCGGCGGGCACGGCCATGGCCGCGGTCCGCAGTTGCGCGGTCTTGAAGGGGAACGACCGGGCCAGGCCCCCGGTACGGGTGAGCACCCGCAGGCTGCCGAGGAACGGGACCAGCCCGGCGACCAGCGCCAACCCGCTGATCAGGGGGTTGAGCTGGCTCATCCGCAGGGCGTCCGCGGCGTAGGGCACGAGCAGGCTCATACCGAGCCCGAGGAACGAGGACGGGGTGCGCCGGAGCCGTTCGACGTCGCGCCAGATCAGGGCGCCGAGGCCGAGCCCACGTCCCCTGGTCGGGCGGACGTGGCCCTTCTCGGCCATCTTCCGCTCGACCAGGATGTCGCGGATCAGACCGAAGTCGAGGGCGAACATGGCGCCCTGCATGCCGCTGACCAGTGATCCGCCGGACACCAGCCGGGCGCGTCGGATCTGCTCCAGGCGGGCGATCGTGAGCTGCAGCAGCACCCCGAGCGCGATCAGGGCCGCCGCAGCCACCCCGGCCATCGCGAAGGTCAGGCTGCCGGCACTGGAGACGACCGAGCTGGGCAGCCAGCCGGCAGCGACCGAGACGACGACCAGGAGGACGGCGAGCGCCGCGGTGGCGAACACGGCCTGCAACACCCTGACGAACACGCCGCGCTCCCGCGTCTGCTCGGACGCGGCGAACGCCACCATCGCGGCGCTGCCCAGGGCGGCGGCACCACTCCAGGCAGCGACCTGCGGCCAGCTGAGCCCGGACAGGGCGCCGACCAGGGCGGTGGCCAGGCCAGCGACCCCGAACGAAAGGGCCAGCGGCGGCACCAGGCGTCCCCGCAGCAGCCGACGGCGGCTGATCGGGGCGTCCATCAACCAGAAGCCCTCGGCTGCCGAGGCGAGCACCGGCCCGAAGATTCGTGAGACACCCAGCGAGAGGGCGAAGCAGGCCAGCACCGTGGCCGAGGGCAGCAGCAGCCGGCCCGACGCGCAGGCCTCGGTGTTGCAGCCCGCGACCTGGGTCTGGGCACGGAGCACGGCGGAGGTGATCATGGCGCCGACGACGACGATGCTGAACACCATCACGTAGCTGTCCTGAAGGATCTGCCCGAGCGAGCGGGTCGCGCGGCCGTGCCGCCACACCTTCATCTCGTTGTGGAGTTCCTTCTCGTCCACCGGGAGCGGCGCGGCGTCGGGCAGGAAGAAGAACGCGCGCTCCGGCAGCACCTCGCCGCCCACCGCGGGCGGGCCCCCGGGCTCGGCGACCGCGTCCGCCGCCGGCGTGGCGCGGATCAGCTTGCGGGACTTCTTACTCATCGGCGAGCACCTCGGCCCGGTCGCCCAGGCGCACCACCCGGGTGGCGACGCGCTCGACCAGCACCGGCTCGTGGCTGGCCATGACGATGGCCAGCCCGCGGGCGCGCTCGGCGACCAGGCGGGCGGCCAGCCATTCCACGCCCTCGGTGTCGAGGCGCTGCTCGGGCTCGTCGAGAATCAGGAGCTTGCGGGGACGGATGAAGGCGGTCGCCAGCGCGAGCCGGCGGCGCTGGCCCGACGACAGCGTGCCCGGGAGCTGCCCCGACTGTGGCACCAGCTGCACCTCGTGCAGCACCTCGTCGACGGCGGCGTCGGCGTCCGGGATGCCGTGGGCGCGCGCCAGCAGGTCGAGATGCTCGACGACGCTCAGGTCGGGGAAGAAGTCGAGGTCGTCGATGACCGTGGCAACGTCGCGGCGGATCTCGGGATTGGTCTCGCTGACCCGGGTGCCGTTGACCTCGACCGTGCCGTCGTCGGGCTTGTCGGCGCCCACCAGGCACCGCAGGACCGTCGATTTGCCGGCGCCGTTGCGTCCGGTGAGAGCCACCGCCTCGCCGGCGGCCACCTCGAGGTTGAAGCCGTCCACGATCACCACGGGCCCGAAGGCCTTCTTCAGATTGGTGACCTTCAGTACCGGGGTCTTTCGCGCCATGCCCTCGATTCTCCCCCATTCCGGGAACCGTTCCCGCCACCCGTCGCCGCCCGGGGGAACCGCCTGCGTCCGTGGCGATGGTCGGTGGCTGTCCGCGCGGCGTGGCAGGCTGTTCCTCGTGCGTGGAACTGGCGAGGCCCGGGCGACCCTGGCGAGGAGGCGGGCCGAGGTGGCCGCAATGTTCGATGGCGTGGCCCCGCGCTACGACCTGGTGAACGACGTGCTCTCCCTCGGGCAGGACCGTCGCTGGCGGGCCCAGACCGTTGCTGCGGTCGCGCCCCGTCCCGGGCAGCGCATCCTCGACCTCGCCGCCGGCACCGGCACCTCGAGTCGTCCCTTCGCCGACGCCGGCGCCCTGGTGGTGGCGGCCGATCTCAGCGAGGGCATGCTCAGGGTCGGGAAGGAGCGCCAGCCCGACCTCGCCTTCGTGAACGCGGACGCGCTCGCGCTGCCGTTCGCCGACGGCTCGTTCGACGCGGTCACCATCAGCTTCGGGCTGCGCAACGTGGAGGATGTGCCGGCCGCGCTCACCGAGCTGCGGCGCGTGACCCGTCCGGGCGGACGCATCGTGATCTGCGAGTTCTCCACACCGGTGTGGAAGCCGTTCCGGCACACCTACCGCACCTACCTGGTCGGCGCGCTGCCCAAGGTGGCCGGCGTCACCTCCTCGAATCCTGCGGCCTACGACTACCTCGCCGAGTCGATCCTCGCCTGGCCCGACCAGCGCGGCCTCGCCGACCTCATGTTCGATGCGGGCTGGCGCGCGGTCGGCTGGAAGAACCTGAGCGGCGGCATCGTGGCGCTGCACCGGGCCCATGCCTGATGTTCACGCTTGACCCGTACGCCGCCCGCAGCTGCCCGCTGAAGGTGCACCACACCTTCCACCCGGGCCTCACCCGGCCGGCGCTGCCCACCGTTCCCACCCGCATCGCCGGGGGGGCCGAGTTCGCTGCGGGCGTGCTGGCGCAGGTCCTGGCCGGCTCCGGTGTGGTGCGGGACCTGCGGGCCCTGAACGGCGAGCCGAGCGAGGTGCAGGAGGAGGCGTGCCTGGCTGCCATGGCCGACGGTGCGGACGTGGTCCTCGGCGGGCTGCTGCCCCGGGACTGGACCGCCCACCGCGCGGGCCGGCCGGACCTGCTGGTACGGGACCCGGCCGGTGGCTACTTCCCCGGCATCGTCAAGTTCCAACGCGTGGTCGACCCGCGCAAGGACGAGCTCCCGTACTTCTCCAGCGAGCTGTCCGACCTCCCGGTCCGACAGGAGTCGAGCGGCTGGCGGTACCGGTGGCACTGGCGCTGGAACAACACCCTGCAGCTGGCCCACCTGTGGCGCCTGCTCGCCGCGAGCGGTCACGAGGCGGTGTCCGGGCCGTGGGCGCTCATCGTGGGCAACGACGAGTTCGCCGGACGGGGGCCCCGCGCCACGTGGGTCGACCTGTCCGAACCCGCCGTGCCGCCGCCCCCCGACCAGGTCGCCGAGGCGGCCCGGGCCGGCCGTTCCGAGCCGGTGCCCCCGGTCAGCGCCCTGGCCCGCTACGACCACGAGTTCGGGCTCCGCGTGCAGCTGGCGGAGGCCGCCGGGGCCGTCTCCCCCGAGGACCCGCCGCTGCTGCGCCCCATCGTCAGCTACGAGTGCGGGTACTGCCCGTGGTGGGCGGTGTGCCGTCCCCAGCTCGACGACGACGACCTCAGCCTGCGCATCAACAAGTCCCCGCTCGACGCCCACGAGATCAGCGTCCTGCGCAGTGCCGGCGTCTTCACGGTCCGGCAGCTCGCCGCGAGCGACCTCGACCTGCTCCTCCCTGGCTACCTGCCCCTGGTCGCCCACCGGTCGGGAGCCGAGGAACGGCTGCGCCTCGCCCAGCGACGTTCGCAGCTGCTCCTGGAGGGACTCGAACTGGAACGCACCACCAGCGGACCGATCGACCTCCCGTCCGCTGAGCTCGAGATCGACATCGACATCGAGACCTCACGGGACGACCGGGTCTACCTGTGGGGCTTCTGGGTCTCCGATCGCAACGGGGGCGGCAGCTACCGCGAGTTCAGCAGCTTCACCGAGCTCGACGACGCCGGCGAACGCGCACTGGCGCGGCGGGCGATGGCCTGGCTGCGCGAGCTGGTCGCCGACACCGACGCCCTGGTGTTCCACTACTCCGACTACGAGGTCGTCCGTCTGGCGCGGCTGGCGTCGGTCGACGATCCCGACCTCCACTGGGGCGTCGAGTTCGCCAGGGACCACTTCATCGACCTCTTCGGGGTGGTGCGCCAGCACTTCTTCGGGACCAACGGTCTCGGCCTGAAGGTCGTCGCGTCCGCCGGTGCCGGCTTCTCCTGGCGGGACGAGGACCCGGGCGGCCTCAACAGCATGCGGTGGTTCGACGAGGCGGTCCACGCCGAGGACGGAGCCGCGCGCGAGCTGGCACGCATCCGCGTCCTGGAGTACAACGAGGACGACGTGAAGGCCACCTGGCACCTGCGCCGGTGGCTGCGGGGGCTTGAGGGCTGATCCTGCGCATGTCGCCGGTGCGGGGCGCCGTTTACCGTGGGGCCATGACAGCGATGACCACCCGCATCCTGAGCGTGACCGTTCCCGTCGCGGACCAGGATCGCGCACTCGCCTTCTACACCGACGTCCTCGGCTGCGAACTCGTGCACGACTTCGAGGTCTGGCCGGGCGCCCGCCTGGTGGAGGTGGCGCCGCCGGGGTCGAGCGTGGGGTTCGTGCTGCTGCCCCCGGACAGCCAGATCCCGGTCGCCGTCCGGATGGGGACGCCGGACGCCTACGCAGCCTTGGAGCGGCTGCGCGCGGCCTGCGTGACCCTGCACAACGACGCGGTCGTCGAACTGGAGGGGGCGCCGCCGATGTTCTTCTTCGCCGACCCCGACGGAAACGGCCTGGTCTACCTCCAGGAGGAGGTCGACTGAAGGGCTGACCGCTTTCCCGGCGCGCGAACCGTCCCCGGTGCGTCAGGCGTTCAGTTCCCTCTCGATACGCTCGCGCATGCGGACGTGGATGGCGTCCGCGTCCTCTTCCCACCCGAAGACCGAGACTGCGACACGGCCGTCGTAGTTGGTCTCGCGCAGGTAGCCGAACAGCTGGTCCCAGGGCACTTCGCCGTTGCCGATCTCGTTGTGCGCATGGATCCGGGCGTCCACCCCCGGCGGGTTCATGATGTAGCGGTTGCCGATGTTCGCCCTGTGGTTCCACACGTCGGCGATGTGGACGTGCGCCAGCTGGTCGCCGGCGTACTCCAGCATCTCGCGGACGTTGCCGGCCCCCTCCGAGAGGTGGAACGCGTGCGCGCAGCAGAACTCGTAGCGGAACCAGTCCTTGTTCACCCCGCGCACGATGTCGACGCAGCGGGCATTGGTCTCGACGAAGTCGTAGGGGTGCGCCTCGACGGTGCAGGTGATGCCGTACTTCTCGAAGTCGGGCGCCAGTTCCTCGATCGAGGAGTAGAACGCCCACTCGCACTCGGTCGGACGGTTCGGGTCGCCGGAAAGCTCGGTGGCGATCATCGGCACCTCGAGGTCGTTGGCGATCTGGAGCAGCCGGCGGAAGTTGCGGACGTGCATCCGGCGCGTCCACTCGTCCGGGCTGGACCAGTTGAACACCGGGTTGAACGTCTCGATCTTCACCCCGGACTCCGCCATCGCCTTCTTCACCTTCACGATGTCGGCGTCGTTGACCTTCGGGTAGTGGTGCCACTCGTGGAAGTCCGAGCGCGGCGAGAGCTCGATGTACTCATAACCCAGGTCGGCGGCCTTGTAGCACTCCTGCGCCACCGACATGGTCGCGTGGTACATGTGCGTGTCGAGCAGGATCTTGACCATTGCGATTCTCCTTTGCCAGCCGGTGGTCAGGCGCCGAACGTGGTGCCGGTGACGGCGGGGACGGCGTGCCACGCCCCGTCCGCCGCGGACGCGACGACCGCCTCGTCCGCCTCGGCCGCGGCCCAGGCGTCGCCGGCGGACGGGGCAACCTGGCGTCCGGTGATGACCGACTCGAGGAACAGCTCCGCCTCGATCACCTTGGAGTCGTCGAAGCTCATCGTCTGGCCCGGGCCGGGCTGGAAGCGGGCGAAGTCGCCGTGGCCGGCGTCGCTCATCACGGACGTGTAGCCCCGATGGCTGCCCTCACCCGCGATGAGCACCTGGACGTGCTGCGGGTGCTCGAAGCTCCAGCGGACCGAGCCACGCGTGCCGTACACCTCCACCACGTACTCGGCACGCGGTCCCATCGCGACCCTGGACGACTCCAGCGTCACCAACGCGCCTGCCTCGGTGCGGGCCAGCGCCGCCACGTAGTCCTCGTTCTCCACCTCGCGGCGCTCATCGCTCACCGCGACGGCGGCGTGGCCGACGCCCACCCCGAGCGGCAGCGGACGGCTGGTGATGAACGTGTCCGTCATCGCGGTCACCTCGGTCACCCGGGTGCCGAGGACGAACTGGGCCAGGTCGATGCCGTGGCTGAGCAGGTCGCCGACCACGCCGGCGCCGGCCTGGGCGCGGGTGTAGCGCCAGGTGAACGGGCCGTCCGGGGACGACGCGTAGTCTGCGATGAGCCACACCCGGGCGTTGGTGATGCGGCCGAGCCTGCCGGAGCGCACCAGTTCGCGGGCGTGGGCGATCGCCGGCTGGTGGCGGTAGTTGAAGCCGGTGGCGGTGACCAGGCCCGCCGCCGCCGCGGCTTCCGCGATCTCGCGGCTCTGGGACGCGTTCACGCCCATCGGCTTCTCGATCCAGAACGGCGTGCCGGCCGCGATCGCCGCCATCGCGATCTCGTGGTGCAGGAAGTTGGGCGCGCAGATCGACACCGCCTCCACGCGCGGATCGTCCAGGACCTCCTGGTAGTCGGCCACCGCCCGCTCGAAGCCGAGCGCGAGCGCAGTCTCCCGGTTCGCAGGGACGGGATCAGCCGCCGCGACCAGCCGGGCCCTCACCCCCAGCTCCGGGTAGCGCTCCGACACCTGGGCGAAGCCGCGGCTGTGCAGCCGTCCCATCCAGCCCAGCGCGATCACGCCGACGCCGATTTCCTTCATGTCCTGCTTCCTTGTCGTGTCAGACGACGACGGCGCCCCTCAGCGATGAGAGGCGCCGTCGTCGAGGTGGCTCAGCGGTTCTTGCGCTCGTCGATGATGATCGCGAGCACGATGATCGCGCCCTTGACCACCTGCTGCATGAACGGGGAGATGTTCAGCAGGTCCATGCCGTTGTTGATGACGCCGATGATCAGCGCGCCGACGACCGCGCCCCAGATGGTGCCGATGCCGCCGTTGAAGCTGGTGCCGCCGATGACGGTGGCGGTGATCGCGTCCAGCTCGATGCCGGTGCCCAGCGTCGGGTTGCCCGAGCCGGTCCGGGCGGCCAGCAGGATGCCCGCGAGACCGGCCAGCAGGCCGGAGAGGGCGAAGATGCTGATCGTGACACCCTTGAGGTTGATGCCGGAGACCCGTGCCGCCTGCTCGTTGCCGCCGAGGGCGTAGGTGTGCCGCCCGAACCGGGTGAAGTTGAGGGCGATGTGGGCGGAGACCGCGACGATCAGGAGGATCCAGATCGGGACCGGGATGAACAGCAGGTCGCCCTGGCCGATGAAGTTGAACCCGTCCTGGAGCCGGGACACCGGGCGTCCGTTGGTGTACAGGTTCGCCATGCCGCGCGCAGCGGTCATCATGCCCAGGGTCGCGATGAACGGCGCGATGCCGAAGCCGGCGATCAGCGAGCCGTTGATCAGGCCGAGCAGGGCCCCGACCAGCAGGCCGGCCAGCACCGGGACGATGAGGGGCAGGTGCAGGCCCGGGTACATGATCACCGACGCCTGAGGTGACTGGGCCAGGCTGGCCGAGACCACCGCCGACACGGCCAGGACCGAGCCGACCGACAGGTCGATGCCCTTGATGATGATCACGAACGTCATGCCGGTGGCGATGATGCCGATGGCGGCGACCTGGCGGATCACGTTGATCAGGTTCTGCGGTTGCAGGAACGTGCCACCGGTCAGGATCGACAGGGCGATCACGAAGAGCAGCAGGATGCCGATGATGGCGTACTTCTTGAGGAAGCCGCCGGCGTCGAACTTCGTCCGGGTGTCGACGGTGGTCGCGGTGGTCATGTCTGGTCTTCCTCTCAGGCCGCAGCCGCGTCGGGGCCGGTGGCGAGTTGCATGATTCGTTCCTGGGTGGCGTCAGCGCGGTCCACGATGCCGCTGACGGTTCCTTCGTGCATGACGACGACGCGGTCGCTCATGCCGAGTACTTCGGGCATCTCCGAGGACACCATGATGATCGCCTTGCCCTGCTGGGCCAGCAGCGACATCAGGCGGTGGATCTCGGACTTCGCGCCGACGTCGATGCCGCGGGTGGGCTCGTCGATCATCAGGATCTCGGGCAGGGTCAGCAGCCAGCGGGAGATCAGCACTTTCTGCTGGTTGCCGCCGGAAAGGTTCTGGATCAGCTGGTTCAGTGACGGCGTCTTCAGGGCCAGCGCCTCGCGCTGCGCCTGGCAGTCCTTCTCGATCCGGCTGCGGTTCAGGAAGCCGTTCGGGGAGTACTTCGGCAGCGCGGCCATGATCATGTTGTCCCGCACGCTCAGCACTCCCATGATGCCGGTGAGCTTGCGGTCCTCGGTGAGCAGCGCCATGCCGTTCGCGATCGCGTCCTTGGGCTGGGTGATGTTCACCGGCGCGCCGCTGATCGTGATGGTGCCCGACTCGGCCTTGTGCACGCCGAACAGGGTCTCCAGCACCTCGGTCCGGCCGGCACCCATCAGCCCGGCGAAGCCGAGGATCTCGCCGCGACGCAGTTCGAAGCTGACGTCCCTGACCAGGTGGCCGCGGTTCAGTCGTTCGACCTTGAGGACGACGTCGCCGATCTCGGCCTCGAGCTTGGGGAACATCTGCGTGAGCTCGCGGCCGACCATCAGCGTGATCAGCTTGTTGCGGTCGAGCTCGGACGCAGGGAGGGTGGCGACGTGCTTGCCGTCCCGGAAGACGGTGATGTCGTCGGAGATCTTGAAGACCTCGTCCATCTTGTGCGTGATGTAGATGATCGCCGTTCCGGTCGCCCGCAGCTGGCCGATCATGCGGTGCAGGTGGGCCACCTCGACCTCGGTGATCGCGGAGGTCGGCTCGTCCATGATGATGAGCTTGGAGTCGAAGCTGATCGCCTTCGCGATCTCCACCATCTGGGTCTGCGCGATGCTGAGGTCCTTCATCAGCTTGGTCGGGGAGATGTGGATCTCCCACTTGTCGAACAGCTCCTGCGTGGCGCGGTTCATCTGCTTGCGACTGATCAACCCCAAGGCGCCCCTGGGCTCGCGGCCCAGCCAGATGTTCTCCGCGACGCTCATCTCCGGCACCGGCGACAGTTCCTGGTGGATCATCGAGATGCCGAGCCCCAGACCGGTGGCGGTGTCGTTGATCTGCACGTCCCTGCCGTCGAAAAAGATGGTGCCCTCGTCGGGGGTGTACATCCCGATCAGCACCTTCATCAGCGTGGACTTGCCTGCCCCGTTCTCGCCCATCAGCGAGTGCACCGTCCCGGGCCGGACATTCAGGTCGACGTGGTCGAGGGCGTGGACGCCGGGGAACACCTTGTCGATCCCCTGCATCCTCAGCAGGAACTCGTCAGTCATCACTTACCTCACAGGACGCCGTTGTCGTTCGTTTGGAGAGGTGTGGGTGGGCGACCACGGCGGGTCACCCACCCACCAGTCTTCTAGCGTGTCACTTGCCGGCGAAGTCGGCCATGTTGTCCGGGGTCACCAGGACGTAGGGGATGTCCACAACGGCATCGACGGTCTCGCCACCAATGAGCTTGACCACGGCGTCCACGCCGCCGCCACCCTGGCCCTTGGCGTCCTGGAAGACAGTGACAGGCAGGTCGCCGGCCTTCATGGCAGCCAGGGCGTCGGAGGTCGCGTCCACGCCACCGACCAGGATGCCGTCAGCACCGAGCTTCTTGTTGGCGGCCTTGATCGCGTTGATCGCGCCGAGCGCCATCTCGTCGTTGTTCGCGCAGACGACCTTGATGTCGTCGCCGGACTGCAGCCAGTTCTCCATGATCGACTGGCCCTTCTCGCGGTACCAGTTGCCGGCCTGGGTCTTGATGACCTTCATGCCCGGGTTCTTGGCCACGACGTCGTTGCAGCCCTTGGTGCGCAGCACGGCAGCCTCGTTGGCCGGGTCGCCCTGAAGGATCACGACGTTGCCCTTGCCACCGGCGAGCTTCGCCAGCTGCTCCATCTCGACGGTGCCCGCGTACAGGGAGTCCGAGCCGACGTACGGCACGCCCTGGGGGAGGTCCGCGGGACGGCGGTTGACGTACACCAGCGGGATCTTCGCGGCCACGGCGGCGTCGGTCATCGGGCCGGCGGCGTCGGTGTCCACCGGAATGACGATGATGCCGTCGACCTTCTGGGAGACGAAGTTCTCGACCTGGCCGAGCTGGGTGTCGGTCTTCTCGTCGGCGGCCACGATGTTGACCTCAACGCCCTTGGCCTTCGCCTCGGCGGTGATGCCATCGGCGACCTTCTGCAGGAACTGATCGAGGATGGGGAAGGTGACGCCGATCTTCAGTGTCTTGGCCGGCGCCGAGGACCCGGCGGCACTGCCGCTGGCCGACGGGGTGGCGGCCGATGAACACGCGCTGAGCAGGCTGGCGGACGCGAGCACCACTGCCGCGACCTTGAGACCAATCTTGTTAGCCATGAATCCCTCTCTTTGAGATCTAGGGGGACACGGTCTGCCTTGGCTGGGCCGCGTGAAGGAGGCCCTGGCTCCTTCATTGCCAACCTGAGGCTTCTCGTATCGTCCGGCCACGACTCCGTGGCCAGTGAGTCGAACCTACGGGTGAGCTGAGTTGTTGTCAAGACATATGCACATGTATGTGACATTAACTCGATAACATTTCGGCAACAGCGTCCGTCCTCGCGTGCGCGTCGTGGACGCGGGCCAGGGCGCCCCGCGGAGGTACGCGGGACGCCCTGGGGAGGGGACACTCAGGCGTAGAACGCCGGCTTCTCGATCATCATGATCGCGACGTCGCCGTCGGCCGTCAGTGCCTGGACACCCGCGTCGCACACCACGGCTGCCGCGTAGCCGTCCCAGGAGGACGAGCCGGTGTGGCGTCCTTCGGACACCGCGGTGATCCACTCCTGGACCTCGGTGACGAAGGCGCCGTAGAAGCGGTCGTTGTGGTCGCGGGCGATCCGGTTCCGCGCCCCGTGGGCGTCCCGGACGTCGATGACGTTCTGGTCGGCCAGGGAGACGCAGCCCTTCTCGGCGACGGCCTCGCAGCGGATGTCGTAGCCGTACTGGTGGTTGACGAACACCTCGTCGTCCACGCGGACGCCGGACTCGCTGGTCAGGATGAGCACCAGCGGGTCCTGCAGGTGCGGGAACCGCAGCGAGGTCTTCTTCGGCTTGTCGACGCGGGCGGAGACGAACTCCTCCCCCAGCAGCCAGCGAGTGGTGTCGATCTCGTGGATGGCGGTGTCGTTGATCGCCATGTCCCAGGTGTAGGACTCCGGAACCGTCGGGTTCCGGTGTGCGCAGTGGATCATCAGGGTCTCGCCGAGCTCGCCGGAGTCGAGCAGCACCTTCATCTCGCGGTAGCTCTTGTCGAACCGTCGCATGAAGCCGACGGTGACGAGCTTGCGCCCCGCGGCCTGTTCGGCGTCCATGATCCGCAGGGCACCGTCGGCGGTCGGGGTGAGCGGCTTCTCGCAGAACACCGGCTTGCCGGCGGCGATGCAGGCCAGGACGTCCGCCTCGTGGGCGGGGCCGAAGCTGCAGATCATCACCGCGTCAACGTCTGCGGAATTGATCAGGCTGGCGCTGTCGGGGAACGCCACCCCGCCGATCTTCTCGGCCACCGCGGTGGCGTTGTCGGGATCCACGTCGCTCACGGCCACGACGCGGCCACCGGCGATCACCGTGTGGATGCGCTCGATGTGCGCCTTGCCCATGCCGCCGGGGCCGATCATGCCGATGCGGACAGTCATGTCAGAGCTCCTTTGCCGTTCACGCGAGGCCGAGGCCGAGGGACGCGAGGTACAGGCGGGTGTCGACCGCGTTCTGGAACGGGAAGCTCTTGTCGCAGCCGTACATGTCCTGCTCGCAGATCACGTACAGCTCCTTGTCGAGGTCGGCGAGGGTCTCGATGAGCGTCTTCATCTCGGGCAGGCCGGCAGGCGGGGCCACGGACGCACCGGACAGGTTGGCCTTCACGAATGGCCAGTCCTCGTCGTGCGCCTGCTTCACGATGACCGGGTCCATCGCCTTGATGTGGACGTACTCGATGCGCTCGGGGTACTTGCGGGCGATCTCCATCGGGTCGCCGCCGCCGTAGACGATGTGGCCGGTGTCGAGGCAGAAGCCCACGTACTCGGGGTCGGTCGCCTGGAAGACACGGTCGATGTCCTCGGGGGTCTCGATGTGGCTGTCCCCGTGCGGGTGAAGCACCATCTTCAGCCCGTAGTCCTCCTTCATGATCCGGCCCAGACGATCGGCGTTCCTGATGTACAGGTTCCAGGCCTCGGCGCCCAGCACCTTGTCGTCGATGTAGGTGCCGGTCTTCTCCTCGCGGTACATCGGGGGCAGGTGCACGACGTACTCCGAACCGATCGCAGCGTGGGTCTCACCGATCGAGCGGAAGAACGCCTCGGTGTCGGCCCACGCCTCGGCCTTGTGCAGGATGCCCCAGCCGGTGCCGGCGACGACCGTGAAGCCGTACTCGTCCATGACGGCCTTCAGCAGGCGTGGGTTGGTCGGGAAGTAGCCGTGGGGGCCGGTCTCCATCACCGAGAAGCCGGCCTCGGCCATCTCGGCCAGGGCCTTGTCCCAGGCGACCTGCTTCTCGTCGTAGGGGAACCAGACGCCCCACTGGTCGGGACAGACGCCGATGGTCAGCTTGGAGTACCGCGGATCGGGGTTGACGGCTTTCGAGTCGGCCATGTGCCGGTTGTCCTTTCGGGTGCTGAGGAACGCGCGGGCTCATCCGGCCGTTGGAGGGCGGCGGTGTCGCAGGTAGCCATCGTTGGCCTCCTGGCTCCGCGTCCGCCGGCTGGTCATGCCCCGCACAGCGAGCCTATTGGTCCCGACTTTGTGCAGTCAATAGATCATTACGACGAGTTTGTACCGGTCCATCCTTGTCCAATGTGACGGGCCCGGGACGGACGAACGGCGGCGACCCGTGGGGG
>JAEVYS010000043.1 GCA_023392635.1 Actinomycetes bacterium
TGTTTTGGGGGGGGGGGCCCCGCGCCCCCCCACCACTCGTGTGCTGCGTCAGTCGGTCACTTGACGGTGACCGCGGCGCCGGCGGCCTCGAGGGCCTCCTTGGCCTTGGCGGCCGCGTCGCGGGTGACCTTCTCCAGGACGACCTTCGGAGCGGCCTCGACCAGGTCCTTGGCCTCCTTGAGGCCGAGGTTGGTGAGAGCGCGCACCTCCTTGATGACCTGGATCTTCTTGTCGCCGGCGGAGTCGAGGATCACGTCGACCTCGTTGCTGACCTCTTCCTCCTCGGCAGCGCCGGCGTCGCCACCGGCAGCGGCCGGAGCGGCGGCCACGGCCACCGGGGCGGCAGCGGTGACACCGAAGGTGTCCTCGAACAGCTTCACGAACTCGGAGAGCTCGATCAGGGTCATCTCCTTGAAGGCGTCAAGGAGCTCGTCGGTAGAGAGCTTTGCCATTTCGGGCGTCCTTTCTTCTTATTCGGATGCAGCGTCAGCCGCGTCAGTGGTGGCCTCAGCAGCGGGCGCTGCATCGGTTGCCGGGGCAGCCCCGGCCTGCTTCTGGGTCTTCAGGGCGTCCAGGGCGCGGGCGGCCTGGGACAGCGGTGCGGCGAACAGTCCGACGGCCTTGGCCAGGTTCCCGTTCATTGCACCCGCGAGCTTGGCGAGGAGGACCTCGCGAGACTCGAGGTCGGCCAACTTCTTGACCGACTCGGCGTCGAGGACGCGACCGTCCATGACGCCACCCTTGATCACCAGATGCGGGTTCGCCTTGGCGAAGTCGCGCAGACCCTTCGCCACGGTGGCAACGTCACCGCGGATGAAGGCGATCGCAGTCGGGCCGGCGAGCTGTTCGTCGAGGCCCTCGATGCCCGCTTCGCGGGCGGCGATCGTGGTCAGCGTGTTCTTCGTCACGGCGTAGGTGGCAGCCTCACCAAGGGACCGGCGCAGAGCCTTCAGGTCCTTGACGGTGAGACCGCGGTACTCGGTCAGCACTGCGGCAGCGGAATTGCTGAACTGATCGGTCAGCTCCGCGACGGCGGCTGCCTTGTCCGGCCTCGCCATGGGTCTCCTTCCCACTTCTCTTCGGATCGCCGTCGACCCCCGGAAAGGGAAAAGCCCCGGTCTGCGCAGGGCAACCAGGGCGAAGAACTCATGTCGAGCTTTCAGGTTTCACCTGCGCGGGGTTTACCTGCCTGGCGAACCAGGACGAGAACCAGCGGTCTACGGCAGGGACCAGCTTACGGGACACCCGACCGTGCGGCCAAATCCCCCCGAAACCCCGCAAGCTGTGAGTTCCGCCGCGATGTCGCGGCTGAACTCACAGCTTGCGAGAGGAACAGCGGGTCAGGTCACTCCGCGGAGGGCTTGACCTTCATCGGGTCGACCGGGACGCCGGGGCCCATCGTCGAGGCGATCGTCGCCTTCTTGAGGTAGCGGCCCTTCGAGGCGCTCGGCTTGAGGCGCATGACCTCGTCGATCGCCGCGAAGTAGTTCTCGCTCAGGGCCTGCTCGGTGAAGGACGCCTTGCCCACGATGAAGTGGAGGTTGGCGTGGCGGTCGACGCGGAACTCGATCTTGCCACCCTTGATGTCGGTGACGGCCTTGGCCACGTCCATGGTGACGGTGCCGGTCTTCGGGTTCGGCATCAGGCCGCGCGGGCCGAGGACGCGGCCCAGCCGGCCGACCTTGCCCATCAGGTCCGGCGTGGCGACGACGGCATCGAAGTCGAGGTAGCCGCCGGCGATCTTGTCGATCAACTCGTCGGCCCCGACCTCGTCCGCCCCGGCCGCGATCGCATCGTTGGCCTTCTCACCGGTGGCGAAGACGAGGACCCTTGCCGTCTTGCCGGTGCCGTTGGGGAGGTTCACGGTGCCACGGACCATCTGGTCCGCCTTGCGGGGATCGACGCCGAGGCGGAGGGCGACCTCCACCGTCTCGTCGAACTTCGCCGAGGAGTTCTTCTTGACGATCGCCAGTGCAGCCTCAGGGCTGTACAGCTGGTTCTCGTCGACGTTCTCGCTTGCGGCCCGGTAGGCCTTGCTGCGCTTCATTCTGGTCTCTTTCTCGATGCCGGTCCTCGCATGGACCGGGTGCCAGTCGTGGTGCGGGCCCAGCCGGCCCTCCCACTGTTGGGGTGGTTCAGGACTCGACGGTGACGCCCATGGACCGGGCGGTGCCGGCCACGATCTTCATCGCGGCGTCGATGTCGTTGGCGTTGAGGTCGGGCAGCTTGGTGGTGGCGATCTCGCGCACCTGGTCAGCCGTCAGCGAGCCCACCTTGTCCTTGTGCGGACGGGCCGAGCCGCTCTTCAGTCCGGCGGCCTTCTTGATCAGTTCCGCGGCCGGCGGGGTCTTCGTGATGAAGGTGAAGGTGCGGTCCTCGTAGATGGTGATCTCGACCGGGATGATCGTGCCACGCATCGCCTCGGTCTCGGCGTTGTACCGCTTGCAGAACTCCATGATGTTCACGCCGTGCGGGCCGAGCGCGGTGCCGACCGGCGGTGCCGGAGTAGCCGCGCCCGCGTTCAGTGCCACCTTGACGAGGGCGGCCACTTTCTTCTTGGGAGGCATTTCTTGGTGGGTCCTTTGCGTGTGTTTCCTCTGCCGTGCGACCGGATGGCCGACGGCGATGCGGACGGCTAGACCTTCTGGATCTGGCCGAGGGTCAGGTCGACCGGGGTCTCCCGGCCGAGGATCTCGACCAGTGCCTTCAGGCGCTGGCTGTTCGCATTGATCTCGGTGATGGTCGCGTGCACCCCGGCGAAGGGGCCCTGGACCACCATGACGGAGTCGCCGACCTTGAAGTCCGCGATCTCGATCTTCTTGCTCGTCCGCTTGGTGCCGGTGGAGGCCGCAGCAGCCCGCGCCAGGGCGGACGGGGCGAGCATCTTCTCGACCTCTTCGAGGCTGAGCGGAACCGGGGCGTTCGCGTGGGCGACGAACCCGGTGACGGACGGGGTGTGGCGTACCGCAGCCCACGACGCGTCGGTCAGGTCCATGCGGACCAGGACGTAACCGGGCAGGACGGTGCGGGTGACCGACTTCCGGGCGCCGTTGCGGGTCTCGATGACCTCTTCGGTCGGCACCACGGCCTCGTAGATGTAGTCCTCCATGCCGAGGGTCTTCACCCGGTTGTCCAGGTTCTGCTTCACCCGGTTCTCCATGCCGGAGTACGTGTGGATGACGTACCAGTCACCGACCTGGCTGCGCAGCTGCTGGCGCAGCTCCTCGAGGACGGCCTCGTCGTCGGTGTCCAGGCCGACCGGCTCGGGCTCCGGCTCGGGCTCGTCCTCGCCGAGGTTCAGCAGGATGTCGGCCTCGTCGGCCTCCGTCGGGCCGCCGAAGTCGAGGTTCAGGTCGAGGTCGTCCTCCGCCGGCGCCTCGGGCAGGCCGAGGTCGATCTCGAAGTCGTCGGACGCGGGCGTGCCGAAGTCGTCCTCGGGCGGATTGTTCTCAGTCAATGCCTACTCGCTTCCTCGTCGTCAGCCCAGCAACTTCAGCATCAGCGTGCCGAACCCTAGGTCCAGCACGGCCACGATGCCGATCATGATCAGAACGAACACCAACACCACGACGAAGTACTGCTGCAGCTGGTTGGCGGTCGGCCAGACCACCTTCTTGAGCTCGGCGACCGACTCCTGGACGAACTCCGCCGGAGTGCTCCGCCGGTGTTCCTCCGCGGCACCCGCCCGGCGCTGCTTCGGGGTTGCGCGGCCCTTGCCCTGGGCCGGCTCGACCGCACCCTTGCGGACCGGTCGAGCGCTCGCTGCGGTCAACGCGACCTGCTGCTCCTCCGTCAGCTCCACGTCCTCCAGACCCATGGCCTCGAGGTCGAGGTCATCGGCGGGTGTGGGGTCGCGAGGGACATCGGCGTCTGCCAACTCCGGTTCGTCCGCCACGGGAGGTGTCCTTCACTGTCGCTGAATGGGTGGTGCTGGTGGGTCGTCGGTAAACGGCTTTCCCAGCAGGGCAAGAGGGACTTGAACCCCCAACCTGCGGTTTTGGAGACCGCTGCTCTGCCAATTGAGCTATTGCCCTTCGGTGATCGCCGCCTGCTCCCCGGGCCGCTGAGGGCATGGTCGAGCAGGCGATGGTCACCAAGTACAGGATTGTACGGGGTGGGCGGAGGCGAAGTCGAACCGGGCGGGGCCGGTCACAGCACCGCCGCGATCGCCGACGCGACCGTCGCGACGTTGCCGGGGTTGAGCGCCGCGACGCAGATGCGTCCCGCGTCGGTGCCGTACACACCGTGCACCTCGCGCAGCCGGCCCATCTGTTCGGCGGACAGACCGCAGTAGCTGAACATGCCGACCTGCCCGGAGATGAATCCGAAGTCGCGGCCCGCGCCGGCCGCCGCCAGCGCGTCCACCAGGGCTGTGCGCATCGACCGGATCCGCAGGCGCATGCCCTCGAGCTCCCCGGCCCACAGCGCCCGCAGCGCCGGGTCGGCGAGCACGGCGGAGACCACGGTGGCGCCGTGGGTGGGAGGGCTGGAGTAGGTCGTGCGGATCGTCACCTTCACCTGCGACAGCACCCGGGCGGCTTCGGCCGCGTCGGCCGCGACGACGCTGAGGGCGCCGACCCGCTCCCCGTAGAGGCTGAAGCTCTTGCTGAACGAGGAGGCCACCAGCACCGGTACGCCCAGCGCCGCGAAGCGACGGACCACCGCGCTGTCGGCCTCGATCCCGGCCGCGAACCCCTGGTAGGCGAGGTCGAGGAACGGCACGAGGCCGCGATCGGCGACGACGGCGGCGACCTGCTCCCACTGGACCGGGGTCAGGTCGTACCCGGTGGGGTTGTGGCAGCACGCGTGCAGGACCACCACGGTGCCGCGCGCCGCGGCACGGAGGTCGGCCAGCATGCCCTCGGCGTCGATGCCGCCGCGTGCCGGGTCGTAGTAGCGGTAGCTGCGCACCTCGAACCCGGCGCGACCGAACAGGGCCTGGTGGTTCTCCCAGGACGGGTCGGAGATCAGCACGACCGGCTGGGCGTCGGTCCTTCGGAGGAACTCCGCGCCGATCTTGAGCGCGCCGGTGCCGCCCAGTGCCTGCACGGTGACCACGCGACCGGAGGTGACCGGCTCGGACGCGGAGCCGAACACGAGCTCACGCACGGCCCGGGTGTAGGCGGGCAGGCCGTCGATGGGCAGGTAGCCGCGCGGGGACGGACGATCGGCGAGCGCGGCCTCGGCCGTCCGGACGCATTCGAGCAGCGGGATCCGGCCGTCCTCGCCGAGGTAGACGCCGACGCCGAGGTTCACCTTCCCGGGGCGCGGGTCAGCAACGAACGCCTCGGTGAGCCCGAGGATCGGGTCGCGCGGCGCCAGGGGCACGCTGGCCAGGATGCTCACGGTTCGTCCTCTCGTCGGGGCCGCCGGAAGTCTACGGCTCCTGCTCCAGGGAGGTTCCCACCAGGACCGGCTCGGGCACGAGGCGGATGCCATAGGCCTCCTCGACCCCCGTGCGGATCTCCCTCGCGAGTGCCACCACCTCGGCGGCGCTCGCCCCACCCCGGTTGGTGAGCGCCAGGCTGTGCTTTGTCGACACCCTGGCCAGCCCTGAGCCGTAGCCGCGGTTGAACCCGGCGTGCTCGATCAGCCACGCCGCACTGGTCTTGACCGTGCCGTCGGGCTGGGGATACCGCGGGGCCTCCGCCGGCAGCCGGTCGGCGACCTCGACGGAGACCAGTGGGTTGGTGAAGAAGCTTCCCGCGCTCCAGGTGTCCCGGTCGTCGCCGTCGAGCACCATGCCCTTGCTGCGGCGCAGCTCGAGGACGGCCTGGCGCACGTCCACCATCGGCGCCCGCTCCCCCGGCTGGATCCCGAGCGCTCGCGCCAGCTCCGCGTACCGCACCGGCGCCGACAGCGTGCCGAGGCGGAACTGGAAGCTCACCGAGAGCACGACGAAGCGGTGGGGGATGCCCTTGAACACCGATGTGCGGTAGCCGAAGTGGCATTCGGCGAGGCTGCGGGTGGCCACCCGCTTGTCGACCCGGTCGTACGTGCGCACCCTGGCGATGGTCTGGCTGACCTCCTGGCCGTAGGCACCCACGTTCTGGATCGGGGTGGCTCCCACCAGGCCCGGTATGCCGGAGAGGGCTTCGATACCCACCTGGCGGCTGGCGATGGTGGTCGCGACGAACCCGTCCCACGGCTCACCGGCCGCCACGCTCAGGAACGCTCCCGAGCACGAGGCGACATCATCGGTGTGCACGCCCCGCAGGCGCCCGGTGTGCACCACGGTGCCCTCGAACCCTGCGTCGGCCACGAGGACGTTGGACCCGCCGCCCAGGACTAGCAGCGGCTCGCCGGCGGCGTCGGCCGCGGCGACGACCTCAATCAGCTCGGCCTCGGTTTCCGGCTCGACCCAGTGGCCCGCGGGCCCGCCGACCCGCAAGGTGGTGTGGTCAGCGAGCAGTTCAGCCAAGGATCACCTCGGCGACGGCGGCGCCCAGCACCTTCACCTCGTCACAGGTCGCCTCGATGCTGATCGTCGCCACGCCGTCGACGACCTTGGCGACGGTTCCGCCGAACCGGACCACCGCGCCCTCGCCGGCCGGCACGACGACGGGCCTGGTGAACCGCACGGAATAGCTGCGCACCCGCCCGGGATCGCCGGCCCAGTCGGTGACGACCCTCAGCGCCGTGCCCATCGTCAGCATGCCGTGGGCGATCACATCGGGCAGCCCGAGGGCGGTTGCTGCCGCGTCCGACCAGTGGATCGGGTTGAAGTCACCGGACGCCCCGGCGTAGCGCACCAGGTCGGCTCGGGCGAAGGTGCGGCTGAAGCCGGGCAGTACCTGGCCCTCGGTGGCGGTCAGGGGGCTCATGCGGCCTCCTCCGCGGTGTGCATCAGGGTGGAGGTGGCGGTGCACAGGGCCTCCCCGCTGATGGTGGCCAGCTCGACCGCGATGGTGAGGATCGCGGTCGCTCCGCGGGCACGGACCTTCTCGATCCTGAGGGTGGCCGTGACCTCGTCGCCGGCCCGGAGCGGACGCTGCCACACGAAGCGCTGGTCGACGTGCACGGTGCGGCTCAGGCTGAGCGACAGGTCGGGGTCGGCGAACATCGCGTCCCACGCAGCGGAGGACAGCACCACCGCGAACGTCGGCGGCGCGACCGGGCTGTCACCGGCGTAGGCGGGGTTGTCGCCGTCTCCGAGCGCTGCGGCGAACTCGGCGATCTTCGCCCGGCTCACCTCGTACGGTGCCGTGGCCGGGTAGCTGCGTCCGACGTGGTCTTCGCTGATCGGCATGGGCCCAGACTAACGGTCAGCGTTGGGCGAGGAAGTCGAGCACGCGCCGGGTCAGCAGTTCGGCGGCCTCGCGGCGGTAGGACGGCAGGCTGGAGTCGGCGAAGTAGTGCTGGTCGCCCGGGTACAGGAACAGCTCGACCGGTGCCCCGGACCCCACCAGTTCGCGCGCGGCGTCGAGGTCACCCTCGTCGGTGAACAGCGGGTCGGCGTCCATGCCGTGCACCTGTCCCGGCACGCCCTCGGGCCAGGAGCCGAACTCCGAGGCGGGCACGCAGGAGTAGCAGAGCACCGCTCCCTGCGCGCCCGGACGGGTCTGGGCGAGCATCTGGGCGGCCACCACCCCGAGGGAGAACCCGACATAGACGAGACCGTCGGGCAGGGGGTCGGCCTCGGCCGCAGCGCGTCGGAGGAACGCGCCGAAGCCGCCGGTCTCCTCCACGTGTGCGAGGCCGGCGTCGATACTGTCGAAGGTGTGCCCACCGAACAGGTCGGGGGCGTGGACGGTGTGGCCGGCGGCACGCAGCGTCTCGGCGAACGTGCGCACGCCCTCGGTCAGGCCGATCGCGTGGTGGAAGAGCAATACCTCAGCCATGGGGCCTCCTGTTCTGGTCGTCCCCCAACGTAACCAGTGGCCCCGACAATGCAACGAAGCCGCCCGGGTTCACGGGCGGCTTCGGTGAGGAAGAGGGTCAGCGGGTCTCGCGGTGCGCGGTGTGCGCGTGGCACTTCGGGCAGAACTTCTTCAACTCCATGCGATCGGGGTCGTTGCGCCGATTCTTCTTGGTGATGTAGTTGCGTTCCTTGCACTGCGTGCACGCCAGGGTGATCTTCGGCCGGATGTCGGCTTGCTTCTTGGCCATCAGATTCCTTCTCTCCTACGAACAGTTCCCAATCGGTAGCGGGAGCGGGACTTGAACCCGCGACACAGCGATTATGAGCCGCTTGCTCTACCGCCTGAGCTATCCCGCCCCAGGTCCGGATCTCCAGTATGCCTGGGCGACGGGCGGTAACTCCGTCTCTCCGAACGCAGAGCCCCCATGCGGAATCGAACCGCAGACCTTCTCCTTACCATGGAGACGCTCTGCCGACTGAGCTATAGGGGCCGGACGGGGCATGACACTACCCCACGAGTGAGGCCGTCCCCAAATCGGCCCCGGCCGACCGCCCCGTCAGCGCAGGTCGTCGGCGTTGGGCATTTCCGGATGCTGCTCGACCCAGTCGGTCAGGGCGCGCGGACCGGGGCCGAGTTGCCGCCTGGCGGGACGCCGTCCGCGCGGTGCCGTGGCCTTGACGCTGACCGAGCCCAGGCCGGCCGAGCCGTGGAGGACGAGCAGTGGCATGCCGGGAGCGGGCTCCTGCTGTGCGCGGTTGCGCACCGATCCCCAGCCCTTGGAGACGGCGTTGGTGTCGACCCCCCAGCCCTCGGGCACGACCAGCCGGACGCGCCCCGCCCCGCCGCTCACCTCGATGTCGACGACCGGCACCGTGCAGGTCGCCTCCCGGAAGTCCAGGCGGACGGAGCCGAAGTCGCCACTGAGCCGGAGGTAGGGCGGCACCTCCCACGGACCCGACCGCCTCTCGCTGCTGGCACCGCCGGAGAGGACCATCGGATTGCGCTGGTCCCAGCCCGGGCGCGCCGGCGGCTGCTCCGGCCGCCCCAGCAGCGCCCGCGACGGCGGCACGACCGGCAGGTCGGCCACCAAGCGGTCCAGGTCGGCGTAGGTGAGGGCTGCCTGCACGCCCGCGGTGCGCTGGGAGAGTTCGTCGGCCGTGATCCGGCCGTCGACGGCGGCCTGCTGGGGGAGGCCCACCACGGTGGAGCGGTCGGTGTTCCCGATGCGCAGGAGCCCGGGGTCGGTCATGCCAGCATCGTACGTCCCGCCAGGCGGGCCGCGGTCGCGAACACCTCGTCGAGCATCGGGACGGTCAGCCGGCCGGTGAACGTGTTCTGCTGGCTCGGGTGGTAGCAGCCCAGCAGCGTGAGCGCGCCGACCTGCGCGGTCGCGCCGTGCCCGAAACGCGGCCGAGGTCTGGGTAACGCAGCTCCGCCGGCGGCGAGGTGCCGCAGGGCCGCGTCCCAGGCGAAGCCACCCAGGCACAGGACCACCCGGACGTGGGGCAGCTGGGCGAGTTCCGCATCCAGCCACGGCGCGCAGGTGTCCCGCTCCTGGGGGGTCGGGCGGTTGTCCGGCGGGGCGCAACGGACGGCGGCGACGATCCGCGCACCACGCAACTGCTGGCCGTCGCCGGCGGCCGTCGAGGTAGGGAGGGCGGCCAGGCCGGCGCGGTGCAGGGCCGCGAACAGCCAGTCGCCACTGCGGTCGCCGGTGAACACACGCCCGGTCCGGTTGCCGCCGTGAGCGGCCGGGGCCAGCCCGAGCACGACGAGCCAGGGGTCCGGGTCGCCCCAGCCGGGGACCGGCCGGCCCCAGTACGGCTCCGCGGCGTAGGCCGCGCGCTTCTGGGTGGCGACCGCCTCCCGCCACGCCACCAGTCGCGGGCACGCGCGGCACACGCTGACCCGGGCGTCCAGTTCAGGCAGGTCGCAACCGCGGGACAGCTCATCCACCTCAGTAGGGCTGGTGGCCACCGGGGTGGACGCGTCCGCCGGGTCGGAGGGCCAGCCGGTGCCCGGTCGGACCGGCGATGAGGAGCTCACTCCAGTGCCGCCCGGTGTCGCCCCAGGTCGACCCGCCCACCGCGGGCGGGCACGCCCTCCTCCGCGAGGTGCCGGGAACCCTCTGCGACCAGTGGGGGTGCGATCGTGCCGTCGGCACGGACGACCCGCCACCAGCACGTCTCGCCGCCGCTGGCCGCCAGTACCCGGGCCACCAGGCGTGGACCGCAGCCGACCACCCTGGCGATGTCGCCGTAGGTGCTCACCTGGCCGGCGGGGATCGCGTCCGTCGCGAGCAGGATGCTGTCGGCCAGCTCAGCCATCGTCGCCATGGCAGCACCTTAGGCCCGCGCCTACGGTGGAGGTGAAGGGAGCTGACCATGACGGAATTCCGGATCGAGCACGACACCATGGGAGAGGTCAGGGTGCCGGCGGACGCGCTGTACGCGGCCCAGACGCAACGAGCGGTGGAGAACTTCCCGATCTCGGGACGCCCACTGTCCGCCCATCACATCGCCGCGCTCGCGCAGGTCAAGCGGGCGGCCGCCATCGCCAACGCCGAACTCGGCGTGCTGCCGCAGCCGGTGGCCGACGCGATCGTGGCGGCGGCCGACGAGGTCATCGACGGGCGGCACGACGACCAGTTCCCGATCGACGTCTTCCAGACCGGCTCGGGCACGTCGTCCAACATGAACACCAACGAGGTGCTCGCGACCCTCGCGTCCCGCAGCCTCGGCCAGGCGGTGCACCCCAACGACCACGTGAACGCCTCGCAGTCCTCCAATGACGTCTTCCCTTCCTCGATCCATGTGGCCGCCGTCCAGGCGATCACCGCCGAGCTCCTGCCCGCGCTCGACGTGCTGGCCGCAGCGCTGGAGCGCAAGGCCACCGAGTTCGCGGACGTGGTCAAGTCCGGACGCACCCACCTGATGGACGCCACCCCGATCACCCTGGGTCAGGAGTTCTCCGGCTACGCCACGCAGGTGCGCTACGGGGTCGAGCGGGTTCGGGCCACACTCCCCCGCCTCAGCGAGTTGCCCCTCGGCGGCACCGCGGTGGGCACCGGTATCAACACCCCGCCCGGCTTCGCGTCCCGGGTGATCGAGCTGGTCGCCGAGCACACGGGACTGCCGCTGGTCGAGGCGCCCAACCATTTCGAGGCGCAGGCCGCGCAGGACTCGCTGGTGGAGGCGAGTGGTGCCCTGCGGACGGTGGCCGTGTCGCTGGTGAAGATCGCCAACGACCTGCGCTGGATGGGCTCCGGCCCCCGCACGGGCCTGGGCGAACTGGCACTGCCCGACCTCCAGCCGGGCAGCTCGATCATGCCCGGGAAGGTGAACCCCGTCCTGCCGGAGGCGACCGTGATGGTGGCCGCCCAGGTGATCGGCAACGACGCGGCGATCACGTTCGCGGGCGCGCAGGGCAACTTCGACCTGCTGGTCATGCTGCCGGTGATGGCGCGCAACCTGCTCGAGTCGGTGACGCTGGTGGCCAACGTGTCGCGGCTTCTGGCCGAACGGTGCGTGGACGGCCTGGTCGCGAACGTCGAACGGTGCCGACAGCTCGCCGAGTCGTCCCCGTCCATCGTCACCCCGCTCAACCGGCTCATCGGCTACGAGGCCGCGGCAAAGATCGCCAAGCACTCGGTGGCCGCCGACCTCACGGTCGCCGAGGCCGCCCGCGACCTCGGCTACGTGGAACGGGGCGAGATCAGCGAGGAGGAGCTCACCACGGCGCTCGACGTCACGAGGATGACGGGACGGTCCTAGTGCTCGGCCCCTCCCGGCCAGACGTAGGGCAGATCGTCCGGCACATCCGGGAACTGTGGGCCGTAGAACTCCGGGTCCTTGCGGACCAGGGAGGAGCGGTGGCTGAGGAGGAACGCCTCGTCGAACAGCCAGGCCGGCAGCGCGCCGGCGGCCTCCAGCTCTGCGTAGCTGCGGATCGGCCCGACGCCGGCGACGGCCAGGTCGGCGACGATCGTCGCGGCGCACGTGTCGTCGAACCCCTTCTCCACCCACACCTCGCAGATCGTGAGCCCGTAGCGCCCCAGCGCCTCCTCGTACCCCCGCCACATCTTCGCCGCCGGGTGGTGACGCCAGCCGTAGCCGGGCACGGTGAGCGCGCGCACCACCTGGATCGCCTCGACACGCTGCTTGCCCAGGCGCTTGAGGTCGAGCGCGCGCGCAGAGGCTTCGAAGTCGGCGAACGGCAGGAAGGTCTGCATGCAAGGACTCTAGGCCGGGCACGGAAGAGGGGTCTGGCAAGGGAGGATGCCGAAGGGCCTCCGGGAATCCGGAGGCCCTTCAGGGTGTGCGTGGCAGGTGTAGGGTTCGAACCTACGTAGGCTTAGCCGACGGTTTTACAGACCGCTCCCTTTGGCCACTCGGGCAACCTGCCGTGCCGGGACACCATAGCAAAACGGCGTCCCCGCAATCGAATCGGCGCGAGCGTGTGCGCCACAATGGGTGCCTACCCGAGGCAGGAGAAGCAGGTGGCCGCAGAGAACTCTTTCGACATCGTCAGCAAGGTCGACCGCCAGGAGGTCGAGAACGCCCTGAACATGGCGGCGAAGGAGGTGCGCACGCGGTTCGACTTCAAGGGCACCGACGCCTCGATCAAGGCCTCCGGCGACGCGTTCGAGATGGAGGCCAACGGCGAGGAGCGGGTCAAGGCGATCCTCGACGTGTTCCAGACGATGCTGGTGCGGCGAAAGATCGACCTGAAGGCACTGGACGCCGGTGAGCCCCGCCTCTCGGGCAAGCTGTGGAAGATCACCGCTTCGGTGAAGCAGGGCATCAGCAGCGAGAACGCCCGCAAGGTGGCCAAGCTCATCCGCGACGAGGGGCCCAAGGGGATCCGCACCCAGGTCCAGGGCGAGGAACTGCGCGTGTTCGGGAAGAAGCGGGACGACCTGCAGGCCGTCCAGCAGCTGGTGAAGGGCGCCGACCTCGACTTCGCGGTGCAGTTCGACAACTATCGATGAGGCGCCACCGCAGTCCGGCGGGCCGCTGACGTGGGCGCGACTCCCCAGCTGCGCCTGGACGTGGCGGTCCTCGATCGCAACATCGAGGCGATGGCCGCCTCCTGCGCCGCGAGGCACCTGGGCCTGCGTCCCCATGCCAAGACCCACAAGTCACCGGAGATCGCCCGTCGCCAGCTCGATGCCGGTGCGACCGGCCTGACCGTCGCGACCATCGGCGAGGCCGAGGTGTTCGCCGCTGCCGGCTTCGACGACCTGTTCATCGCCTACCCGCTCTGGGTGGGCGGCGGAGACGCCGACCGGCTTCGGGCCCTCGCCGGGCGGGCCCGCGTGCTGGTCGGGTGCGACTCCGTGGAAGCGGCACGACGGCTCAGCCGCCTTCCGGTGGAGGTCGCCGTGGAGGTCGACAGCGGCCACCACCGGTCGGGCGTCCAGCCCGGGCAGGCGGGGGAGCTCGCCGCAAGGATCTGCGAGCTGGGCCTGCGCGTCCGGGGGGTGTTCACCTTCCCCGGGCACAGCTACTCCCCCGCTACCCGACTGAGCGCCGCCGGGGACGAGGCTGCGGCCCTCGCCGTGGCGGCGAGTGCGCTCGCGGCGTCCCTGGTCCCCGTCCGGGTGCTCAGCGGCGGTTCCACCCCTTCCGCAGCCGCGGCACGAGGCGGCGTGCTCACCGAGCTGCGTCCGGGCGTGTACGTGTTCGGGGATGCGCAGCAGGTGGAACTCGGCACGATCGGCTTCGAGGAGGTCGCCGTCACCGTCGCGGCGACGGTGGTGTCGCACGCCGGCGGCAGGGTGATCACCGACGCCGGCAGCAAGGCGCTCGGAGCCGACCGGGCGCCCTGGGCGTCCGGCTACGGACGCGTCCTCGACCAGCCGGAGGCACGGATCCCCGCGTTGTCCGAGCACCACTCGACGATCGAGTGGCCCGGTCCCCTGCCCGCGCTCGGCTCGACGGTGCTCGTCGTGCCGAACCACGTCTGCAACGCGGTCAACCTGGCCACGGAGTACCGGCTGAGCACCGGTGGCACCTGGCCCGTCGCCGCACGCGGGCGCAACTCCTGATGCGGGTGGCCACCGTCAATGTGAACGGCATCCGGGCGTCCGTCCGCCGGGGGTTCGCCGACTGGCTGCAGGCACGCGACTGCGACCTGGTCGCCCTCCAGGAGGTGCGGTGCCCTTCCGCCCTCGTGCCTCCCGCCGCGCTCGCGGGCTACTACTTCAGCTACCACCCGGGAGACCGGGCCGGCCGCAACGGCGTCGCGTTGTTGAGCCGGACGCCGCCTCAGGCGATCCGCGAGGGATTCGGCGTCCCGGCGTTCGACGCCGAGGGACGCTACGTGGAGGCAGACCTCGATCTCAACGGCTGGCGTCTCACCGTCGGCTCCCTCTACCTGCCGAAGGGAGGCCGGGCGGACGACACCCCGGACGAGCTGGCCCGGTACCGGCGCAAGCTGCGGTTCCTGCGACACTTCCGTCCCTACCTCACGAGGGCGCGCCGGCAGGCGCGGGCCCGGGGGCGGGAGTTCCTGGTGATGGGCGACTTCAACATCGCCCACACCCGGCTCGACCTGCGCAACTGGCGTTCCAACCAGCGCCACGTCGGCTTCCTGCCCGAGGAGCGCGACTGGTTCGGCTCGATCCTGGGCCCGCGGACCCTGGTGGACGTGGTGCGCCGCCTCCACCCCGATCAGCCGGGCCCCTACTCGTGGTGGAGCTGGCTGGAGAACGCGTTCGCCAAGGACGTCGGCTGGCGCATCGACTACCACCTCGCCAGCCCCGCGCTGGCACGCGCAGCGCGGCAGGGCGGCACCGACCGACCCCTGACCGCCGAGGACCGGATGAGCGACCACTCCCCCGTGGTCGTCGACTACGCCGACCGGACCGAAATTGGGGCCGTTACAAAAAACGGGCGCCGGCCCCGTTAAGGAA
>JAEVYS010000083.1 GCA_023392635.1 Actinomycetes bacterium
GCTCACCGCCGGGGCTCGCGCCGCCGCGGACGGCTTCGTCCCCGGCGCCACCGGGTCCGGCATCGGCGGACGGGTCACCCGCGCCGACTTGGCATCCGGCACCCCGGCGCCGCCGATGGCTGAAGCCGTCGCTGCCTCCTCCTCGGTGGGGACCGGCTTCCCCGGCGCGTCCACCGAGACGCCGCTGAAGGGCGTGCGGAAGGTGATCGCCGAGCGGATGATGAACAGCCTCGCCACCTCGGCGCAGCTGACCTACACCGCGACCGCTCCGGCCGCCGGCCTGCTCGCACTGCGCGCGCGGCTCAAGGGTGCCGCCGACCCGGAGTTGTCCGCGGTGACGGTGGGTGACCTGGTCGGCTACGCGGCGGTGCGGACGCTCGCGAAGCACGCGGGAGTCAACGCCCACCTCACCGACGGCGTGCTGACGACCTTCGCCAGCGTGCACCTCGGCATGGCCGTGGACACCCCGCGCGGCCTGCTGGTGCCGACGCTGCGCTTCGCCGAGACGCTCACCCTGCGTGACTTCTCCAGGCAGTCCAAGGCGCTCGCCACGGACGCGATCGGCGGCTCGATCAACCCCGACCTCCTCTCGGGCGCGACGTTCACCGTGAGCAACCTCGGCGCGTTCGGTATCGAGTCCTTCACGCCCCTGCTGAACGTGCCGCAGGTGGCGATCCTCGGAGTGGACGCGATCTTCCCGCGCGCGGTGATCAACGCCGACGGCTCGGTGGGGGCCGAACAGCGCATCGGCTTCTCGCTCACCGCCGACCACCGGGTGATCGATGGCGCCGACGCCGCGCGCTTCCTGAAGGACCTGTGCGCGGCCGTGGCCGACATCGACCTGACCATGCTGGGCTGAAGGGGACGCGACGCCAATGGCTGACTATGACGTGATCGTCCTCGGTGGCGGCCCCGGCGGCTACATCGCCGCCGAACGGCTGGGCCACGCCGGCAGGAAGGTGCTGCTGGTCGAGAAGGAGTCCCTGGGAGGGACGTGCCTGAACGTGGGCTGCATCCCCACCAAGAGCCTGCTCAACTCCGCGAAGCTGTACGAGCACGCCGGCCACTCGGAGATGTTCGGCGTGACCGCAGAGAACGTCGCGTTCGACTGGGCGAAGGTGCAGTCGTGGAAGGCCGACGTGGTCGGCAAGCTCGTCGCCGGCGTGGGTGCAGCGGAGAAGCGGGCCGGGGTCGAGGTCGCCAAGGCTCACGGCACGTTCGTCGGTCCAGGGGTCGTCGAGGTGGACGGCGTCCGCCGGAGCGCCGACCACGTGGTCCTGGCGACCGGCTCGGTGCCGGTGATGCCCCCGATCTCCGGTGCGAAGGACAATCCGCTGGTGGTCGACTCGACCGGCCTGCTCACCGTCGAGGCCGTGCCGAAGCGGCTCGCCGTCATCGGCGGCGGCGTGATCGGGTTGGAGTTCGCGTCCCTGTTCGCCGCGTTCGGCGCGCAGGTCGAGGTCATCGAGATGCTGCCGGAGATCGTCCCGTTCATGGACGACGAGCTCGCCGCGAAGCTGCGCAGGGCGCTGTCGAAGGTGGGCTTCCACCTCGGCTGCCGGGTGACCGCGATCGCCAACAGCGAGGACGGGGGTACCGCGGTGGTCTACACCGACGCCGCCGGTGTCGAGCAGCGCTCCGAGGCCGACCTGGTGCTGATGGCGGTCGGACGCCGTCCCCTGGTGGACGGCTGGGGTGCCAGAGAGGCCGGCCTGGATGTCGGCCCGCGCGGCATCGTCGTGGACGACACCATGCGCACCAACCTGCCCAACGTGTGGGCGGTGGGGGACGTCACCGGACGCAGCCTCCTCGCCCACGCCGCCTACCGCATGGGCGAGATCGCGGCCGCCCACATCCTCGACACGGCCGCTGCCACCCGAGCCGGCCAGCGGCTGCGCGTCGACACCATTCCGTGGGCCGTGTACTCGATGCCCGAGGCCGCCGGCGTGGGCCTCACCGAGGCGCAGGCCGGCGACCGCGGCCACGTCGTCACCACCGTGACCGTGCCCCTGGCCGTGTCGGGACGGTTCGTCGCCGAGAACGGCGTGCGGGGTCCCGGCGCGGTCAAGCTCGTCGCCGACAAGGACACCCGCCAGGTGCTCGGCGTCCACATGCTCGGCACCTACGCGCCGGAGACGATCTGGGGCGCTGCCGCCGTCCTGGAGAACGAGCTCAGCATCGACGACCTGCGCCAGGTCGTCTTCCCCCACCCCACTGTCTCCGAGGGCATCCGCGAAGCCGCGTGGGCCATTCAGAACTGACGAAGAAGAACCAGAGAAGGAAGACATGCCCAAGTCACTGAACGTGGACCCGGCCGAGGTTCGCAAGGCCTCGACGATCACCGTCCCGCCGATCCCGGTGAACGCGCACACGCGCGATTTCGGCGCCGCGAGGGCGCGCTACGGCGCCGACGGACTGGTCGCGATGCTGCACGACATGCTGGCGATCCGCGAGTTCGAGTCCATGCTGAACTCGATCAAGACCACCGGCGGCTGGCAGGGCATCGAGTACAACCACAAGGGCCCCGCGCACCTGTCGATGGGCCAGGAGGCGTCCGCGGTGGGCCAGGCCGCAGAGCTGGACGCCGACGACTACATCTTCGGCAGCCACCGCAGCCACGGCGAGATCCTCGCCAAGAGCTTCAGCGCCGCGCGCAAGATGGACCAGGCGAAGCTGACCGGCATCATGGCGGGCTTCCTGGGCGGCGACACGCTCCGCTACGCCGAGGGGATCGGCTACGACTCGGCCGAGGAGCTCAGCGAGAACTTCATCCTGTTCGGCACCCTCGCCGAGATCTTCGCTCGCAAGGCGGGCTTCAACCGCGGCATGGGCGGTTCCATGCACGCCTTCTTCACCCCGTTCGGTTCGATGCCGAACAACGCCATCGTCGGCGGCTCCGCCCCGATCGCGAACGGGTCGGCCCTGTTCAAGCGGGTCAACCGCCGGCCCGGCATCGTGATCGCGAACATCGGGGACGCGTCCATGGGTTGCGGCCCGGTGTGGGAGGCCATGACCTTCGCCGCGATGGACCAGTTCCGCCAGCTGTGGCGTGCCGAGGACGGCGGCAATCCGCCGATCCTGTTCAACTTCTTCAACAACTTCTACGGCATGGGCGGCCAGACCGACGGCGAGACCATGGGCTACGACATCCTCGCCCGGGTGGGCGCGGGCGTGAACCCCGAGGCCATGCACGCCGAGCGCGTGGACGGCTACGACCCGCTGGCCGTCGCGGATGCGATCGCCCGGAAGAAGGAGCTGCTGCTCGCCGGCCGCGGACCCGTCCTGCTCGACACGATCACCTACCGCATCTCTGGCCACAGCCCGTCCGACGCATCCAGCTACCGTAGCCGCGAGGAGATCGAGGCGTGGGAGGCGGCGGACTCGATCACCAGCTTCCGTGACCTCCTGGTCGGTGAGGGCGTCGTCGCCCGCAGTGACGTCGACGACCTGCACGCGCGCATCGTCGAGCGGCTGACGAAGGTGCTCGCCCTCGCGGCCAGCGACGACCTGGAGCGGGTGGACGCCACCTACATCGAGGGCAAGATGCTCAGCAACGGCCACGTCGAGGCGTTCGGCAACGGCGAGGAGCCCGAGCTGTGCGAGCCGCTGGCCGAGAACGCGCGGGTGAAGGCCATCGCCAAGAAGATCCGCACCGCCACCGACGCCGAGGGCAAGCCCGTCTCGAAGGTGAGGATGTACCAGTTCCGCGACGGCCTGTTCGAGGCCATGGCGCATCGGTACGCGGTCGACCCGACGATGTGCGCCTGGGGCGAGGAGAACCGTGACTGGGGCGGCGCGTTCGCCGTCTACCGCGGGCTCACCGAGCTGCTGCCCTACCGGCGGTTGTTCAACTCCCCGATCTCGGAGGCGGCGATCGTCGGCGCCGGCGTCGGGTACGCGCTGTCCGGCGGACGTGCGGTGGTCGAGCTGATGTACTGCGACTTCCTGGGCCGGGCCGGTGACGAGGTGTTCAACCAGATGGCCAAGTGGCAGTCGATGTCGGCCGGCCTGCTGAAGATGCCGCTGGTGCTCCGGGTGAGCGTCGGCAACAAGTACGGCGCGCAGCACTCGCAGGACTGGGCGGCGCTGGTCGCGCACATCCCGGGCCTGAAGGTGTACTTCCCGTCCACCCCCACCGACGCCAAGGGCATGCTCAACCTGGCCCTGGCCGGCACCGACCCGGTGGTGTTCCTGGAGTCCCAGCTGCTGTACGACATCGGGGAGCAGTTCGAGGCCGACGGCGTGCCCGAGGGGTACTACGAGACGCCGGAGGGCCAGCCCGTCGTTCGCCGCGAGGGCAGCGACCTCACGATCGCCACCCTCGGCGCCACCCTGTACCGGGCACTCGAGGCGGCGGACATCCTCGCCGAGAAGTACGGCGTCTCCGCCGAGGTGATCGACCTGCGCTTCGTCGCGCCGCTCGACTACACCACCGTGGTGGAGTCGGTGAGGAAGACCGGACGCCTCGTCCTGGCCTCCGACGCCGTTGCCCGCGGCTCGTTCCTGCAGACCGTCGCCAACGACGTCCAGAACCTCGCGTTCGACGCCCTGGACGCCCCGGTGGTCGTGGTGGGCGCCCGCAACCACATCACCCCCGCGCCCGAGCTGGAGGACCTGTTCTTCCCCCAGCCGGAGTGGATCGTGGACGCCGTCCACGAGCGGATCCTGCCGCTGCCCGGCCACGTCCCGTCCGCCAACTTCACCGACGGCGAGATCCTGCGTCGCACGAGGCTCGGCGTCTGACGGACCGAGTTGGGAACCGTCCCCAATCCAGTCCGCGGACCGGATTGGGGA
>JAEVYS010000116.1 GCA_023392635.1 Actinomycetes bacterium
CCCCGGGCCCGCCGCCCCCGGGGCGCGCCACGCCGCACTCTCGGTCGGCGACGACCGGATCCAGATGAAGTCCACCGGGTCGGTCTCGCCGGAGTCGTGGACGCACGGATCGTCCGCGATGCGCAAGAAGTGGCTCGCCACGGGCTTCAACTCCGGCGACCCGAACGCGTGTGACACCTTCTCCGTGGCCACCCCTTGATCAAGTACCTCGGCTCGAAGCGCCGCCTCGTCGGCGAGTTGGGCAGCCTGTTCGCCGCGTCCGGGGCCCTGACAGCCCTCGACCTGTTCACCGGCACCACCCGGGTCGCACAGGAGTTCTGCCGCCGAGGCGGCACGGTGACCTGCGTCGACACCGCCGCCTACTCCCACGTGCTCGCGCAGTGCTACGTGGTCCTGGACGCCCGCACGGTCGACGCGGGGGAGGTCGAGGAGGCGCTCGTCCGCCTGCAGGCGCTGCCCGGTCGCCGCGGCTACGTCACCGAGGTCTTCTGCGAACGCTCCCGGTACTTCCATCCCGACAACGGCCTGCGGATCGACGCCATCCGGGAGGGCATCGACGAGCTGTACGGGGACTCCCCCCTGCGTCCGGTCCTCCTGACCGCCCTGCTCGAGGCGGCCGATCGCGTGGACTCCACCGTCGGCCTCCAGATGGCCTACCTCAAGGACTGGGCGCCGCGCGCGCTGCGCCCGCTGCACCTGACCGCGCCGTGCCTGACCCCGGGCACCGGGAGGGCGATCCTCGGGGATGCCGCCGCCCTCGCATCGACCCTGGACCCCGTGGACCTGGCGTACGTCGACCCGCCGTACAACCAGCACCGCTACTTCACGAACTACCACGTCTGGGAGACCCTCGTGCGTTGGGACGCGCCCGCGTACTACGGGGTCGCCTGCAAGCGCATCGACGCGCGGGACGCGGCCACCCGCAGCCCGTTCAACTCCAAGCGGGCGATGCCGGCGGCCCTGGCCGGCGTGATCGCCGACACCCGGGCAGCCACGCTGGTGGTGTCGTTCAGCAACGAGGGGTTCGTCCCCCTGCCCGAGCTGGTTGAGATGTGCGCGGTCCGGGGTCATCCCGTCGACGTCCTCGCCTACGACACGCGCCGCTACATCGGCCAGCGGCTGGGTGTCTTCGGTCCCGACGGACGCAAGGTGGGCGTGCCCGGGCCGGAGCGCAACGTGGAGTACGTGCTCGTCAGCGCTCCCGAGCCGACCCGTACGGCCCTGCTCAACCGCTGAGCTCACTGGTTGACCCTCAGCTGCTGACCACGTCCCCGGCAAGGTCGGTGACGAGGACCTTCGAGCCGATCGTGAAGTACATCCTCGGCACGCCGGTGTTCTCCCGGTCGTCGATCACCACGCTCCAGTTGGCCTCCTCGGGCACATCGCCGGAGCCCCGGGTCGCGTCCACCACCTTCCAGATCGCCGCCGGGTCCACCTTCACCGCGAGGAACAGCGGCAGGTCGCCCGACTGCGCGGTGACGTTGGTCGTGACCGGGACCTTCGCTGTCCGTGTGCGCCGGACGGTCGTCCCGGTGTCGCCGGGGTAGTCCACCCAGGCTCCCTGCGTGGACTGAACCGTGATCGAGTGCACCAGGACCCGGCTGCCGGTCGCGTCGCCGATGCCCCGGGCGACCCCGCCGGGGGTGTCGAAGTTGAGGACGGGCAACAGCTCACCGTCCGGCTCGAAGAAGACCGTGCGCGACTCCGGCACGGTAGACACCGACATCATCACCTCTCCGCCGGAGTAGTCGACGATGGTGAGGCTCTGGTCCTGGGCCGAGCCGGCCTGGCCCTCCGCCGCACGGAACAGGCCTCCGACGTTGGCGAGGTTGAACCTGGACACGTCGAACGTGGACTGGTCCACGTAGGCCAGGTCGCTCGCGACCTCCGCGAGCTCGCCGTTGCGGTACGCCCAGGTGACCGGCTTGTGGTCCTCGCCGAGCACGCTCACCTGCACCGTGGTCGCGGTGATCTCCACCATGAGGGTGCGCTCGTTGCCGGCCTTGGCCAGCAGTTGCCGCACCATGGACGCAGCGACCCCGGGCGCGGTGAAGTCGGGACCACTCGGGCTGCTCGTGGGGCTCGCCGTCGGCGCGGCCGGGGCGCAGCCCACCAGGAGGAGCACGCCGAGCCACCCGAGGAGCAGTCGTCGGCGGGTGGTCACCCGTCGAGGGTAGCGCGGCGGGTGGGGGCGGGCAGACTGGGGACGTGTTCGACCTCACCCTGCCCTCTGTGGAGCTGGCGCCCCTCCTGGTGGGCGCGCGGGTCACCGATCGGGGCGTCACGCTGCGGCTCACCGAAGTCGAGGCCTACGCCGGAAGCGAGGATCCGGCTGCCCACGCCTGGCCCGGTCCCCGTCCGCGCACGCGCGACCTGTTCGGACCGCCGGGAACCCTGTACTGCTACCTCTCGCACGGCATCCACATCTGCGGGAACCTCGTCTGCGGGGTCCCGGGGGGCGGCTCCGCCGTGTTGCTGCGCGCTGCCCAGGTGCTGGACGGGCTGGAGCTCGTCCGGTCACGACGCCCGGGGGTGGCGGACGTGGCGCTGGCCCGTGGGCCGGGAAACCTCGGCCGTGCGCTGGGCTGGACGCTCGCCGACTCCGGTCGCCGGTTCGGCGAGGACGGCCCGCAGCTCGAGCCCGGCGAACCGTCGGGGCCGGTGAGGGCGGGCCCCCGGGTGGGGGTCAGCGTGGCGCACGGGCGCCCGTGGCGGTTCTGGGCGGACGGCGATGCGACGGTCTCGGCCTACCGTCCCAGCCCGCGGATCGTTCCGGGACGTCACGACTGGTGACCCCTGACCTCCCGGCCGGGCGAGGAATCAGTCGTCCTCCGGGGGATGGTCCTCGGCCAGCTCGTCGACGTGCAGGGGGTCCGACTCGTCCTGCCCGGTGCGGTGGGCGGTGCGGGCCACCAGGTGGGCCGACACCGGCGCGGTCATGACCTGGAACAGCACCGCGAGGGTCAGCAGGGCGATCACCTTCGGGTCCCGCAGCGTGAGGCTCACCCCGGCCAGCACCAGCAGCAGCCCGAACACCGACGGCTTGGTGGCCGCATGCATGCGGGTGAGCGGACCGGGGAAGCGCACCAGGCCGACGGCGGCGGCGAGGCTGAAGGCGGCTCCGGCGACGAGGAGCACGGCACCCGCGTAGTCCGCCAGCAGTTCAGGAGTCATCGCCGTCACCCTCACGCATCGCCTGGCGCCGGTCGAACAGCCGCCTCACGCCGTCGGCGGTGGCGATCAACCGCGCCACCCCGACCGCACCGGTGAAGCCGATCAGGGAGAGCCCGAGGAGGATGGGCAGGCCGGTCGAGTTGCGGGCGATCACGGAGTAGACGGCGACACTGGCGATGACGACCGCCACCATCACGTCCGACCCGATGATCCGGTCCAGCGGAGCGGGGCCGGCCACCATCCGCCACAACGTCAGGCCCGCTGCGGCCGCCAGCAGGGCCGCCGCCACGCCGAGGATCACCATCATGAGACCGCCTCCACTTCCGCCGGGCTGCCGAAGGCACGGACGACCCGACGCTCCAGGGCGAGGGCCAGCTGCTTCTGGTGTTCGACGGCGGCCGCGTCCGGGAGGTCGAACACGTGGAGGTACAGCACGCGGGGGTTGCGGTCGACCTCCACCACCAGCGTGCCGGGCACGATGGAGATGAGTTGGGCCACGGCGACCTGGTAGAGGTCGCTGTTGCTGCGCAGCCGCACCCGGATGATGCCGGGCCGGAACGACGGGCGGGGGCTGAGGGCCACGACCGCCAGCTGCACGGACGCGGTGGCGAGGTCGCGCAGGACGGTGACGAGCAGGACGAGCACGCGCAGCGGGCGGACCTTGCCGTAGTAGCGGATGGGCGGGAGCCAGAACACCAGCGTGACCAGCCAGCCCAGCAGGAGCCCGTAGAGGATGTTGAGCAGCGACGCCTCGCCCCACAGCATCACCCAGACGACGGCGAGCAGGACGACCGCCCGACCCTGGAAGCGGAGCCTCAACCGGCGATGGGGCGCGGTCACGGTGTCACCCCGCTCAGCACGCTGGCGATGTAGCTCCGGTCGAACAGCGCCAGCGCAGAGCGCTCGACGTAGCCGTACATCGGTCCGGCCGCGATCGTGAAGGCGAGCGACAGCCCGATCAGGCCCACGGTGGAACCGAGCATGAGACGAGGAAGGAGCCGGCCACGACTGCGTTCGCGCAGGCTCGCCAGCCTGCCGCCCTGCCCGTCCGGAGGAACCCCCCAGAACGCCCGGTTCCAGACCTTGGCCATGGCGTAGAGGGTCAGCAGGGAGGTGAGGATGCCTGCCGCCACCAGTGTCCAGGCCATCGGGACCCCGTCCTGGACCCCGGCCTGGAGGAGGCCCAGCTTGGCCACGAAACCGGACAGGGGCGGGATCCCGGCCAGGTTCATCGCCGGGACGAGGAACAGCGCGCCGAGGAGGGGCGAGACCCGCGACAGCCCGCCCAGCCGGTCCAGGGAGGTGGAGCCGCCGATGCGCTGGATGAGGCCGGCGACGAGGAAGAGGGTCGCCTGGATCGTGATGTGGTGCGCGGCGTAGAAGATGGCTCCGGCGAGGGCGCCCGCCGTCGCCAGGGAGATGCCGAAGAGCATGTAGCCGATGTGGCTGACGAGGGTGAACGACAGCATGCGCTTGATCTCGCCCTGCGCGACCGCGCCGAGGATGCCGAGCACCATCGTCGCCACGCCGACGGCTCCCAGCAGCATGCTCAACGGCTCGCCGGGGAACAGCAGGGTCTGGGTGCGGATGATGGCGTACACGCCGACCTTCGTGAGCAGACCTGCGAACACCGCCGTCACCGGTGCGGGAGCGGTCGGGTAGGAGTGCGGGAGCCAGGCCGAGAGTGGGAAGACGGCCGCCTTGATGCCGAAGACGGTGAGCAGCAACACCTGGAGCACTCCGCGCACCTCCGGCGCGAGGTCTCCCAACCGGAGCGCCAGCTGGGCCAGGTTCACCGTCCCGGTCGCCGCGTAGACGCTGGCCAGTGCCACCAGGAACAGCGCGGAAGAGATCAGGTTGACCACCACGTAGACGCTGCCGGCGCGGATGCGGTCACTCGTCCCGCCCATCGTGAGCAGGACGTAGGAGGCGAAGAGGAGCAGTTCGAAGCTCACGAACAGGTTGAACAGGTCGCCGGCCAGGAACGCGTTGGACACCCCCGCCACCAGGAGCAGGAAGGTGGGGTGGAAGATCGAGACCGGGGTCTCCCGTCGCATCTCGTCCCGGTCGAGTCCGGTCGCATAGAGGAGGACCGCCAGCGAGACCAGTGCCGCCACCAGCAGCATCAGGGCGGCCAGCCGATCGGCGACCAGGACGATACCGAGCGGCTGCGGCCAGTCGCCCACCCACAGCACCACCGGAGCGGTGTCGGTCAGCCACACCAGGACGCCGGCCACCACGCAGACCGCGGCGACGGCGGAGACGGAGACCGCGCGCTGCACCCCCGGGTGGCGGCCGGCCAGGAACGTCGCGCCCGCGCCGAGGAGGCAGAGCAGGACCGGTACGGCGAGGAGGTTGTTCATTCGCTCACCACGTCCTCGCCCGTGTCGGCGAAGCCCATGTCCTCGTAACTCGCGGACGCCTGGTCCGCACGGGCGAGCGCGGCGATCCGCTCGTCCTCGACGTCGTCGGCCACCTCGTCGTCGCCGTTCACCTGGAAGCTGCGGTAGGCCATCGTCATCACGAACGCCGCCACGCTGAGGGTGATGACGATCGCGGTCAGCACCATCGCCTGGGGGAGCGGGTCGCTCATTGCCGGGGCCGGCGTCAGGCCGATGATGGGTGCGCCGCCGGCCGGGCCGGACGCGACGAGGAAGAGCACGTTCACGCCGTTGCTGGCGAGGACGACCCCGATCAGGATCCGGGACAGTGAGCGCTCGGTGATCAGGTAGACGCCGCACGCGATGAGCGCACCGGCGACCAGGGTGAGGGTGAGGTTCGCGGTCACTGTGCCCACTTCCGTCCCGGGATCGCGCGGGTGGAGTTCGGCTCGGGGGCGGGGGTCAGCTCGTCCCTGGCCTGCGCGTCGATCCCGTTGCCGAGGCTGCGTCCCAGGTCGAGCATCATCCCGACGACCACCAGGTACACGCCGATGTCGAAGGCGGTGGAGGAGACGAGGTGGATGTCGCCGAGCAACGTCCACCGCCCCCACGGCGTGGCGAGGTGTTCCCAGCCGGGGATGCGGAGGTGGATGTCGTAGCTCTGGAAGATCAGGCCGCCGACGGCCAGGGGCGCGAGCGCGGTGAGGACGGAGATCGCGAGCCCGCTGCCGATGAGGACGCCCGCGGGAACCGGCGCCGCCTCGTCGAGTTCGTGGCCCCCGCCGGCGAGGTAGCGCACGAGCAGCGCCGTCCCGGCCACGAGGCCGCCCGCGAAGCCTCCGCCCGGCAGGTTGTGGCCGGCGACCAGCAGGTAGACCGACACCATGATCATCAGCGGGAAGAGCAGCCGGGTCAGGACCTCGAACACCAGCGACCGCTGGGCGGGGGGCAGCGCGCGGCTGCCCCGCAGCCAGCCGCGGGTCGGGTTCAGGTCGGCCCGCTGGACCCGGGACGCCCGCCCGCGCAGGAAGATCAGGCTCGCGACGCCGGTCGCGGCGATGCCGAGCACCGAGATCTCGCCGATCGTGTCCCAGGCACGGGTGTCGACGAGAACGACGTTGACGATGTTGTTGCCGTAGCCGAAGGACTTCGCGACCTCGGGGTACGCCGCGGACACCGGTGTCGCGGTCCGGGAGGCGATCATGAGCTGGGCGACCAGCGTGACGGCGACGCCGGTGCCGGTGGCGATGAGCACCCGCCACCAGCGGCCGGAGGTGAGGGGACGCTCGGTGAAGTACTTCGGCAGCTTGCGCAGCACGAGCAGGAAGACCAGCAGGGAGACGGTCTCCACCAGCACCTGGGTGAGCGCGAGGTCGGGGGCGCCGTGGAGGAGGAACAGCACCGCCGTCCCGTATCCCGTGACACCGAGGAGGACGACCGCCCGGAGCCGCCCGCGGGACGTTGCGACAAGGACGCCCGCTCCCACCACGAGCAGGCCGACCACCACCTGACCGGCGTTGTCGGCCAGGTGGACGGCGGGCCACTCCCGGACCCGCGACAGCGTGTACGCCAGCGCAACGGTCAGGACGACGAGGATGGTCGACACGTACCGCGCCAGCGAGCCGCCCTGCGTCCGGTCGGTCACCTCGACCGCCAGCCGGTCCACTCCACGCATGGTGCGCCGGTAGAGCTCGGCCGCCTCGACGACGGGAGGGAAGGTCTGCTGGACGACCGCGATCTGATCGCGCTGCCAGAACAGCAGCCACCCGCCGGCGATGGCGACCAGCGAGGCCACCAGCGGCCCGCCGAACGAGGGCAGCAGGGTCAGGCCGTGGCTGTGGTCCCCGACCCCCACCGATTCCGCATAGGGCTCCAGCAGCGCCGTCAATGGTCCTCCGAGGAAGCCCCCCACCAGGCCCGAGAGGCCGAGCACGACGGGTACGGCGACGAAACCGACCGACGGTGGGTGGTGGAGATCGGAGGACGGGCGGCCGGGCTTCGCGCCGAACGCTCCCCACCAGAACCGCAGGGAGTACGCGACGGTGATCGCCGAACCGGCGACGACGACAGCGATGAGGGCCCAGGCGGGCAGCGGCGCGATACCCGTCCCGTCGCCGCCGAGCGCCAGGTTCGTCACCCCCTCCAGTGCGGCCTCCTTCGCCGCGAACCCCAGCATCGGCGGGAGCCCGGCCATCGATGCGGCCGCGAGGGCTGCGACACCCGCGGTCACCGGGAGCCGCCGGTACAGGCCGCTGAGCTCGCCGACCTGCCGGGTACCGGCGGAGTGGTCCACGACGCCGACGACGAGGAAGAGGGTGGACTTGAACAGCGCGTGCGCGACCACCAGCGCGAGGCCGCCGAGCGCGGCCGCTCGCGTCCCGGTTCCGAGCAGCAGGACCAGCAGTCCGAGCTGGCTCACCGTCCCGTAGGCCAGGAGCAGCTTCAGGTCCTCCTGCCGCAGCGCCCGCCAGCCGCCGAGGAGGAGGGTCAGCGCCCCGAGCACCCAGACGGCGGGGCGCCACCCGGGCGATCCCGCCAGGATCGGGGCGAGGACGGCCACCAGGTAGACCCCCGCCTTCACCATGGCGGCGGCGTGCAGGTAGGCCGAGATCGGGGTCGGCGCGGCCATCGCGCCCGGGAGCCAGAAGTGGAAGGGGACCAGGGCCGACTTGCTGAGGGCACCGACCAGGATCAGCAACGCCGACAGCGCGACCAGCGGGCCGACGGGGGGTGCCTGCAGGATCGCGGCGAGGCTGAAGGTGCCGGCCGCACGGCCGAGGGCGAGGAAACCGACCAGCATCGCCAGCCCGCCGGTCGTGGTCACGATCAGCGCGGTCAGCGCCGCCGACCGGTTGGCCCGCCGGGTGGGATCGTGGCCGATCAGGAGATAGGAGAGCACCGTGGTGGCCTCCCAGAAGACGTAGATCACCACGAGGTCGTCCGCGGTCACCAGGCCGAGCATCGTGCCGCAGAAGGCGGTGAGCAGCGCCACCACGCGGGGTTGCGGGGGGTCTGACTCGAAGTACCAGCGGCAGTACGCCAGGACCAGGGCCCCGATGCCTGTGACGATCAGGCCGAGAACCCACTGGACCAGGCCGATCCGGAAGTCGAGGGCCACGCCCAGTGCCGGGATCCACTCCAGCGACTCACGGACCACCTCGCCGGCGACGATCCGCGGGGCGAGCGCGGCCAGCCAGACGAACGTCGCCGCAGGCACGAGGGCGGCCAGCCAGAACACGCGATTCCCGAGAGGTCGCACGAGCGCGGCCGCCACGATCGCCAGGCCCAGATGGGCAGCGATCAGCGACATGAGCATGGGGTACCTCCGTCCGGGGGTTTCCCCACCCTACCGGGCGGACGTCACCGACCCGTGGCGGCAAAAGGCGAGGGCCGGAACAAGTATGAGTTGCTCCGGCCCTCAGTGCGCTCAGGGCTGGACGTTCCCTGAACCCGGTAGCCCGCCAGCCCCCACCCCCCGTCCCGGGGGCTCCAGCGGATCGCTCCGCCGGCGTGGGACCTCGATTGCTGTCCGGCCGCCCCACCGGTTTCTCGTCCCTTCCGGGACCAGCTCCGCGTGTTGCGTAGGACAGTTCTATGCCCCCGGCAGGGGCCGCGCAAGTGGTTTCGGTGAAGTCGTTCAGGAGATTTCCGGAGTGTTGTCCCACGCGTTCACTCGTGTCCCAGACGCCCCGCTCGCCACGCTCGCGAGCACTGAAAAGCCGGACCATCTCATACCTGGTCCGGCCTGGTCCCATGTCTATCGGCTCCGTGCGCCGGGCTCGGGGAGCGACACGCGGAAAGGGCCAAAAGGCGTGCTCCCGGGCTTTCAGAACGCCCTTCCGCGGCCCGTGATCCTGAGTAGGGTGTCGGGTACCGGGCCACCGCCGGTCCGGTTCGAACCACTGAGTGGAACGAGGTATCTCATGATCGAACAGAGCCAGGGCGACACTCTCGTGAACCCTGTGGACACCACCGTCACAGTCAGCCGGTCGGTGTCCCAACCTGTCAAGGAAATCTGGAAGTTGCTGGTGACCCGCGAGGGTGCCGAGGCCCTGCTCGGGGTCGGCGGCGAACTCGGCGACAAGGGCGACAGCTGGCACGCAGCGGACGGCACGTACGGCGTCATCCGGTCCTACCACCCGCTCGAGCAGATCCGCTTCAGCTGGCACGCCGCCGAGGAGGCACCGAAGACGATCGTCGAGGTGGACCTCTCGGCGTCCGAGGGTGGCACCACGGTGGAGATCCGCCACGAGCACATCCCGACCTACTTCGACGCCAACGCCCTCACCCGCAAGTGGGAGACGGCGCTGGAGAAGCTGGCTCTCGCCGCCGGCTAGCGGCGCCCCGGGTGCCCGCCCCCAACGTTGCGGGCGGCACCATCCAACAACGCCCACGGAGGCGGTCCCGCGCCACCTTCGTGGGCGTCGTGCTTCCGGCTACGCGCCCGCGGTGGCGTAACGGGACGCGGCCCGGGCGCGGGCCTTGGCCGCCTCCTCCTCCCGGTTGCGCGGCGGCGCGGACGTGCTCAGGTGCTCGAGCAGGTGTCGGGTCGCATGGGCGATCTCCTCGACCGCCTCGTCGAAAGCCTCCTGGTTGGCCCGGGACGGCCGCGTGGTACCGGCGACCTTGCGGACGTACTGCAGCGCGGCGGCGTGCACCTCGTCGTTGGTGGCCGGAGGATCGAAGTTGTGCAGGACGTGGATGTTGCGACACATGCGACCAGAGGCTAGTCAGGGCCCGGTTCGCAGCCAAGGCCCCGTCAGCCCTCCGCGCCAGGGGTGGGGAAACTACCGACACCGGCACCGGACGGCCCACCCGCCCGGGTACGCCGTCCGGAGCGGCGTCAGCCGCAGGTGACGCCCGTCGCGTGGATCGGGCAGTACCCGTTCGGGTTCTTGTCGAGGTACTGCTGGTGGTAGCGCTCGGCGTAGGCGAACGGCCCGGCGGGCACCACCTCGGTGGTGATCCGGCCGTAGCCGGAAGCGTTCAGCTTCGGCTGGTAGGCCTCGATCGCACGTTGGGCAGCGGCCTGCTGCTCCGGCCCGGTCACGTAGATCGCCGAGCGGTACTGGGTGCCGTGGTCGTTGCCCTGACGCATGCCCTGGGTGGGGTCGTGGTTCTCGAGGAAGACCTTCAGCAGGGCGTCGTAGCTGATTCTCGTCGGGTCGTAGACCACCTTGACCGCCTCGGCGTGCCCCGTGCGTCCGGTGCACACCTCCTCGTAGGTCGGGTTGGGGGTGTACCCGCCCTGGTAGCCGACAGCGGTGGTGATCACCCCGTCCAGCTGCCAGAACAGCTTCTCCGCCCCCCAGAAGCACCCGAGGGCGAAGTACGCCACCTCGGCGCCGTCGGGAACCTGGTCAATGCGCGTGCCGAGCACCTCGTGGAAGGTCGTGCCCGGGGTGAGGATCGGCCGGTCGCGCCCGGGCAGCGCGGTCTCGGCGGTAACCATTCGGGATGTCGTGAACACGCCTCGTCAACGTCCTTTCGCAGGAGAACATTCCGCCCGGGAGCGCTCAGGCACGCTCCAGGCGCCAGTCGACCTCGGTGCCGCCCTGCGCGACCAGCGCCGCGTTGGCACGGCTGAACGGACGCGACCCGAAGAAGCCCGCGTGCGCCGACATCGGGGACGGGTGCGCCGAGGCGATCTGCGGGACTCCGGCCAGCCGGGGGGCCAGCGACTGGGCGTCGCGTCCCCACAGGATCGCCACCAGCGGGCCGCCGCGGCCGGCGAGTGCCTCGATCGCACACTCGGTGACCTCCTCCCAGCCCTTCCCGCGGTGCGAGCCCGGCGCGCCGGGACGGACGGTGAGGACCCGGTTGAGCAGCAGCACACCCCGCTCGAACCAGGGCGTGAGGTCACCGGAGGCGGCGGGCGGGATGCCGAGGTCGGACTGCAGCTCTGCGTAGATGTTGACCAGGCTGCGGGGGAGCGGACGGACGTCCGGTGCGACCGAGAACGACAGGCCCACCGGGTGCCCACGGGTCGGGTAGGGATCCTGGCCGACGACCAGCACCTTCACGTCGGCGAGGGGGCGGGAGAAGGCGCGCAGCACGTTCCGCCCCGCCGGGAGGTAATCACGGCCGGCGGCGAGTTCGGCGCGCAGGAAGTCGCCCATCGCAGCGATCCGCTCGGCCACCGGCGCCAGCGCCGCCGCCCAGTCGGGTGCGATCAGCTCCGGCAGCGGCTTCCTCACGTCCGCCACCCTAGTGCGGTCCGCCCCCACAGGGACCGCGCCGGGGGCGGAGCGGGATGCCCCGGGTGCAGGGGCGGATGGGGGCGATCCCCGGTTTCTGGAAGGCGGTCGCTGGCTACAGTGGCGACGTGCTCACTCCCCGACCCCGCCGCGACGGCAACCCCGGCTCGCGCGTCCCGCAGGGGCTGGTGACGGCTTCGGACTGGGCGTGGCGCGTCCTGATCCTCGCCGCGGTCGTCGCCCTGCTGTGGTGGCTCCTCCAGTACTTCTCCGCCGTGGCCGTTCCGCTCGCCGTCGCCGTCCTGCTGACGGCGCTGCTCACGCCGCTGAACCACGTGATGCGTCGCTGGAACTGGCCTCGTGCGCTGGCCGCCGCGCTGTGCCTGCTGGCGATGGCCCTGGTGGTGGGCGGGGTGTTCACGACCGTCGGCGTGCAGATTTCGCGGGAGTGGCCTCAGCTGTGGGAGCAGGCCCTGAAGGGTGTCGGGCTGTTCACCAACTGGCTGGCCACCGGTCCGTTGCACATCGACGCCGAGCAGCTGAACGGCTACCTCGCGCAGGTGAACCAGTGGGTCAGCAACTCGCGCGAGGAGCTCGCTTCGGCTGCCGCGCATGCCGGCGTCGGCGTGGGTCACTTCCTCGCCGGGCTCGCCATCGCTCTGATCGCCAGCTTCTTCTTCCTGGCGTCGGGACGCGACCTGTGGCGTGCGGTCACCCGGCTCGTCCCCCGCCACTACCAGGAGGCGACCGCCCGCGCGTCGGAGCGGGGCTGGCTCTCCCTCGTCGCCTACATGCGGGCGCAGGTGCTTGTGGCGCTCGTGGACGCGCTGGGCATCCTCATCGGCGCGCTCGCGCTGCAGCTCCCGGTGCCGTTCGCCCTGTTCGCCCTCACGTTCATCACCGCGTTCGTGCCGGTGGTCGGCGCCGTCCTCGCCGGGACCGTGGCCTGCGCGCTGGCACTGGTCACGCACGGTCCGGTGAGCGCCCTGATCATGCTGGGTGTGACCGTGCTGGTCATGGAGGCCGAGGGCCACTTCCTGCAGCCGATCCTGCTCGGCCGGGCGGTGTCGCTGCACCCGCTCGCCGTGCTCGTCGGACTGGTCGTCGGCTCGACCCTCGCGGGCATCGTGGGTGCGCTGCTGGTCATCCCCGTGCTCGCCTTCTTCGTGGCCTTCCTCCGTGGCCTTGCCCCGGAGCGCTTCGAGGCGGTGACGGAGGAGTTACCAGAATAGAAAGCGACTCTTTCCTTTCTGGTAAGTCGAGCGTATGCTCGTCCCATGAGCACACCTGATCTTGGTCCGATCCTGGAGGACCTCGCCGCCGGCCGCATCGATGCGTCCGAGGCGGCGCGACGCATCGACGCACTGAAGGCGACCCAGGCCACCGTGGTCGAACCCAAGCCCGTCGAGCCCACCAACGAGGAACTCGGCGAGGAGCCGTCCCGCCGGCAGTACTCCCCGTACGCCCGTGAGGTCTTCGGCCAGCCGGACGCGGAGGAGTCCGAGCCGCCGTCCAGCCGCCGGCGCCCGACCGGCAGCAAGGGCGTCGATCGCATCACCGTCCGCGCCGTCGGCCGGCGCGTTCGGATCGTCGGTGACCCGTCGGTCGCGACCGCCTCCGCGGAGGGTCCGCACGTGCTGCGGCGCAACGGGTCCGTCCTCGAGGTCACCAGCGACGGCGAGCTCGGCCCCACCCTCGACGGTTTCAGCATCCTGCGGCCGCCGCGGAACTTCGACGACATCCGCGCGATGGGCCTGGGCAAGGAGCTCTACCTGCGGGTCAATCCCGCGATCATCGTGGACGTCGAGGTCACCGCCGGACAGCTGACGACCAGCGGCCTGCCCTACCTGGGCAAGGTGCGGGTGACGGCCGGCAGCGCGGAGATGGCCGATGTCGCCGAGGTGAACGACGTGCTCGTGCAGGCCGGCTCGGCCACCGTGAAGGGCACGATCACGACCGGCCGCTCGCGCGTGCGGGTCGAGTCGGGCCAGCTGACCGTCGAGCTCGGTGACGCGTCGAACGTGACCGTGCGCGGGGAGGCGCAGCTGGGCAAGGTCAGCTGGAGTGGCGCCCACACCGGCCAGGTCGACGAGGTCGTGATGGGCAACGGGTCGGCACGCCTCGACGTCGGCGTGGTCATGGGCTGGGCCAACATCAAGGCGGGGAAGTGAGCTACCGGGCACCGGCCGATTGTCCGGTGTGCGGCGGCGAACTCGTCACCACCCGGCTGGGCTGCCGCAGCTGCGGCTCCGAGCTCGCCGGCGAGTTCGGGCACTGCGACTTCTGTGCGCTCGATGAGCGCGACACCGAGCTGCTGCGCGTGTTCCTCGCCTCCCGCGGCAACCTGCGGGAGGTGGAGAAGCACCTCGGGGTGTCGTACCCGACCGCCCGCGCCCGGTTCACCGGACTGCTGGTGAAGCTCGGGCTGGCGGGCGACACGGAGCCCGCGGTCGGCATGACGCGCGACCAGGTCCTCAGCGAGGTGGCCGCCGGCGCGCTCTCGCCCGCCGAGGCCGCCGAGCTCCTCGCCGGCCTCCCGTAGCGGCCCGGACGGCTCTCCTCGCGTCGCAAAGGGGACGGTTCCTCTTGCGTCAGCCTGACGCAAGAGGAACCGTCCCCTTTGCGTTGCGTGCGGTCAGCTGGTGAAGGGCTTCGCGTCGACGATGGTGACCTCGATGGGTTTGCCGGTCGGTGCGGTGTAGGTGACCGTGTCGCCCACCCTGTGCCCAAGGATCGCCGCGCCCAACGGAGACTGAGGTGAGAACACCTCGACGTCCACCGAGTCGTCCAGCCCCACGAGTTCGCGGGAGCCGAGGAGGAAGGTGTCGGTGTCGTCCTCGTCATCGTCGTAGTAGATGGTCACCGACACGCCGGGGACGACCTCGTCGGAGCCGGACGGCGCCTCACCCACCTCGGCGTTCTCGAGCATGGCGGTGAGCTGGCGGATCCTGGCCTCCTGGTGTCCCTGTTCCTCCCGCGCGGCGTGGTAGCCGCCGTTCTCGCTGAGGTCGCCCTCCTCGCGGGCCTGGGCGATCTTGGCGGACACCTTCTGCCGTCCCTCGGTCTTGAGGTAGGCGAGTTCGGCGCTCAGCCGCTCGAAGGCCTCCTGGGTGAGCCAAGTGGTCTGATCAGTCATGCCGGCAAGGGTAGCCGTGACCTGCGGCGGGCGACGAACGACCGCGAGCGGGCGACCAGGATCAGCCGACCGCGCGACACGAGTCGATGACAGCCGTCGTTGCGCGCAGGTAGGTGCGCAGTCCGACCTGGCGCTGGGTCAGCCTCTCCCCGCCCGCGGGCACGGTCAGGGTCACCTCGCCGACGCGGTCGTGGCTCTCCGCCTGGGCGTACAGCTGGCACTCCGCGGCCCGCGAGGTGTCGGGACGCTCGACGGTCACGGTGACGTCGATCAGGGTGTCCGAACGGACGGTGAACGCGTCCACCCGGGCGCTGACCACGCCGAGCGCCCCGTGGCCGCCGGCCCACACCAGCCAGGCCACGCCGGCCAGCGCCAGCATGATGGCGAGCGGGATCCACCAGCGGGACCGTGAGGCGGGCGGGTAGCGGCGCGCGAGCCGCTCGGCATCGGTCACGGCGTCCACTCTCCCGTCCGGTTTGGGCTCCTTGGCTCGGATGCCCAGAATATGGGGCATGAGCCTGCGCCTGCTTCACGTTCATGCGCACCCGGACGACGAGTCGAGCAAGGGTGCGGCCACGACCGCCTACTACGTCGCCCAGGGCGTGGACGTGCTCGTTGCGACGTGCACCGGCGGCGAGCGCGGCTCGATCCTGAACCCCAAGATGGAGACGCCGGAGAACTGGGCCAATCTCGCCGAGCTCCGCCGCGCGGAGATGGCCCGGGCTGCGGAGATCCTCGGCATCCGGCAGGTCTGGCTGGGGTTCGTCGACTCCGGGATGCCCGAGGACCCGGCCGACCTGCCCGAGGACGCGTTCGCACGGCTCGATCCCGAGGTTGCCGCCGGACCCCTGGTCAAGGTGATCCGTGAGTTCCGGCCGCAGGTCCTCACCACCTACGACGAGAACGGCGGCTACCCGCACCCCGACCACATCCAGTGCCACCGGGTGTCCATGGCGGCGGTCGCCGCGGCTGCCGACCCGCTGGCCTGGCCCGAGCACGGGGAGCCGTGGCAGGTGCCGAAGGTCTACTACGACATGTCGCTGCACCGCGGCCGCTACGCCGCCCTCGACGCCAAGATGCACGAGGCCGGGCTGGGCACCCCGTACGCGGAATGGCTCGCGGAGTGGGCCGAGGACCCGGGACGCCTGTCCCGGCTCACCACTTTCGTCCCCTGCTCGGACTACTTCGAGGTGCGCAACGCGGCCCTGCTGGCCCACGCCACCCAGATCGACCCGGACGGGCGCTGGTTCGCGGTGCCGCTGGAGATCCAGCGTGCCGGCTGGCCCACCGAGGACTACCAGCTCGTACGGTCCGCCGTCCCGGTCACGCTGCCCGAGGACGACCTCTTCGCCGGGCTCCGGGACGCGGATAGCCTGAAGCCATGGAGTTACTCGATCTGACGGTGGCGACGCCGTCCTGGCTGCCGCTGGCGATGGCGATCCTGCTGCTGGGCCTGCTCGGCTTCCTGTACTGGAGCATGCGCCGCAACATCCGCCGGATCAGCTTCCGGGACGAGCCGCCCGCCGAGTCGCCGGTGTCGCCCGAGGAGTAGGTCTCCGTCCGCTCGACCGGCGGGTCGGGGGCCCCGCGCCGGCACCTATGCTTGAGCGTTGTGAATCGCCTTGCCGACGCCACGTCCCCCTACCTGCGCATGCACGCCGACAATCCCATCGACTGGTGGGAGTGGGGGCCGGAGGCGCTCGCCGAGGCGCGTTCCTCGGGGCGACCGATCCTGCTGTCCATCGGATACGCGGCGTGCCACTGGTGCCACGTGATGGCCCACGAGTCGTTCTCCGACCCGGCGATCGCCGCGCTGGTGAACGCCAACTTCGTCGCCATCAAGGTGGACCGCGAGGAGCGTCCTGATCTTGACGCGATCTACATGAAGGCCACGCAAGCGCTCACCGGGGCGGGCGGGTGGCCCATGACGGTGTTCGCGACGCCGGACGGGCGTCCGTTCTTCGCCGGCACGTACTATCCGCCGGAGCGGACCGGGGGCATGCCGTCGTTCGCCGAGGTGCTGGGTGCGATCGACACCGCCTGGCGCCAGCGCCGGGACGAGGCGGACGCCAGCGCGTCCGCGATCACCGCGCACCTGGGGGACGCGTTCGCTCCGCTGGCCAGCAGCGGTGAGCGCCTGGACGTGTGGGCGGTGCTCGACCGGGTGAGCGCCGAGTTCGACCCCATCCACGGTGGTTTCGGCACCGCGCCGAAGTTCCCCGCGCCGCTGCTGGTGGACGCCCTGCTGGTGAAGGGCGAGCCCGGCTCGCTCGATGTCGCGCAGCGCACCCTGGACGCGATGGCGCGCGGCGGCATCCACGACCAGGTGGGCGGCGGTTTCGCCCGCTACAGCGTCGATGCCGGCTGGGTCGTGCCGCACTTCGAGAAGATGCTCTACGACAATGCGCTGCTGCTCGGCGCCTACACCCGCGGGTGGCGACGCGTGCCCGACCACGACCCGGTGCTGCGGGCGCAGTTCGAACGGGTGGTCCGTGGCATCGTGGGCTGGCTCGAACGCGAGCTGCTGCTTCCCTCGGGCGGGTTCGCCTCCTCGCTCGACGCGGACAGCCTCGACAGCCGCGGCATGCAGCACGAGGGCATCTACTACTGCTGGACCCCCGAACTGCTCGCCGATGCCCTCGGCGACGAGGACGGCGCCTGGGCGGCGGAGGTCTTCCACGTCACCACGACCGGCACGTTCGAGCACGGGCTGTCCACCCTGCAGCTGCGCGGCAATCCCGACGCCGGGCGCCTGGCCTCCGTGTCGCAGCGCCTCCTGGACGAACGGCGGAAGCGCTTCGCCCCGGCCCGCGACGACAAGGTCATCGCGGCCTGGAACGGCTGGGCGATCGACGCGCTCGTGTGGGCAGCAGAGGTGTTCGGCGAGCCCCGCTGGCTCGAGCTGGCGCGCGGCGCCGCCGAGTGCCTGTGGCGCGACCATTGGGACGGCCGCCTGCACCGCTCTTCGCTGGCGGGTGCTGCCGCCCCGGTCACCGGGTTCGCCGACGACTACGGAGCGGTTGCGCTCGGGTTCGGCCGGCTGGCCGGAGCCCTCGGGGAGGCCGAGTGGCTGCGCCGGGCCGAGGCCGTGCTCGACCAGGCCCTGGTCCTGTTCGGTGCCGAGGACGGCGGCTTCCACGACGCGGCGGCCGACGCCGAACAGCTGTTCGCGCGTCCGAGGGACACCAGCGACAACCCCACCCCCTCGGGCACCAGCGCGCTGGTCGCCGGGCTGCGGCTGGTCTCGCTCCTGGCCGACCGACCGGAGTTCGCTGCCCGCGCCGACGCCGCAGCCCTGACCCTCCGCGGACTCCTCGAACAGGCTCCGCGGTTCGGCGGCTCGGCCCTCGTGGACGCGCTGGTCGCCGACGAGGCCCGAACGGGACTGCGTCCGGCGGTGGCCGTCGTGATCGCGTCCGACCCACTCTCGGAACTGGCGCGCGCGACCTGGCGGATGGCGCCGATCGGCACGGCGGTGGTGACCGGCCCGGCCGGCACGTCCGGGTTCGCCCACCACTTCGAGGAGCGCACCGAGGCGGCCGCCTACGTGTGCCGCGGCACGACCTGCTTCGCGCCCACGTCAGACCTGACCGAGCTGCGCACCGCGCTGTGGAGCCGCGCCTGAACCCTGGTCAGGCGAAGACCGCGACCGCGATCGCGGCGAAGTGGCAGAAGGCGGCGGCGAGGGTGCAGGCGTGGAACACCTCGTGGAACCCGAACCACGTCGGTGAGGGGTCGGGCCACTTGCGTCCGTAGATGAGCGCGCCGACGGTGTAGAACAGCCCGCCGAGGCCGATCAGGAGTACCACGACGGGGCTGAACGCCCAGAACGCCGGCAGCCAGGCGATCCCGGCCCAGCCCATGCCGAGGTAGCAGGCCACGTCCAGCCATCGCGGGGCGGTGTGCCAGAACACCCGGACGAGCAGCCCGACGACGCCCACCGACCAGATCAGCACGAGCAGCGTGGTGGCCTCGCGGGGGGTGAGCAGGACCAGCGCGAGCGGAGTGTAGGTCGACGCGATGAACACGAAGATGTTCGCGTGGTCCCAGCGTCGCAGGGCGGCCTTCACCGGTGGCGACCAGTTCCCCAGGTGGTACGCGGCGCTGGTGCCGAACAGCAGGAGCGCACCGGCGAGCCAGACTGCGCTGCCGACCTTTCCCGCCAGGCTGGGGGCGAGGATCACCAGAAGCACGCCGCCGGCCACCACCAGGGGGGTCATCCCCAGGTGCAGCCAACCACGCAGGTGCGGCTTGTCCGGGATCGCCGGGACGTCCGTCGCAGATGCGCCGGTGACCAACTCGCCTCCCAACCTACGGTTGAGTAACTTACGTTATCGTAGGTTCCGCCTGGTTTCAATGCCGGTGTCACCGGCTGGACGTGGGGGCGGTGTCGGCGGACGGCAGGAGCGCGCCGCGGAGGTAGTGTTCACGGCATGAAGCTGCGGGTTCGCGAGAGGCTGAACCGGTTGCAGCCGCTCGGGTTCCTGTACTCGGCTTACGAGACCCAACTGCTGGCCCAGCTCGACCGGTCGGCGCTGCCCAAGCACGTCGCGGTCCTCGCCGACGGCAATCGTCGCTGGGCACGGATGAACGCGGCGGAGGAGTCCCTGGTGGTCGGCTACCAGGCCGGCGCGGACAAGCTCAAGGAGTTCGTCGACTGGTGCGCGCACCTGGGTATCGGCGTGGTCACGCTGTGGGTGCTGTCCACCGACAACCTGACCCGTTCGGAAGCCGACGAGGTCGCGCCCCTGCTCAAGGTGATCCAGCGCATGGTCACCGACCTCGCCGCCACCTACAAGGTGCAGGTGGTCGGCGACCTCACCCTCCTCCCCGACGCCATGGCCGACGCGCTCCGTGAGGCGGAGGCAACCGCTGCCGGGCACGACGGCATCCACGTGAACGTGGCCATCGCCTACGGCGGGCGCCGCGAGCTGCGCGACGCCGTCCGCTCCCTCCTGGCGAGTGAGGCCGCGAAGGGCACCAGCCTCGACCAGCTCGCCGACACCCTGGAGATCGACCACATCTCCGAGCACCTCTACACGGCGGGACAGCCCGACCCCGACCTGATCATCCGGACCTCGGGCGAGCAGCGCCTCTCCGGCTTCCTGATCTGGCAGTCCGCGCACTCGGAGTTCTACTTCTGCGAGGCGCTGTGGCCCGACTTCCGCAAGGTCGACTTCATCCGCGCCCTGCGTGCCTACGCCCAGCGCGAGCGCCGCTACGGCCGGTGACCGATGGGGTGACGGATCGGGGACGGTTCCTCCTGCGTCGCCTCCCGGGCAATCGTCGGCGGGTGACGCAGAAGGAACCGTCCCCGGGTGGTCAGGCGTCGGCGAGCAGCAACTCCGCGAGGGCGGAGTTCAGCGCGGGTTCGAGTACCAGGGACTGCAGGCCGGCGAGCCGCGCCAGCGGGTCGGACGTCGCCATCAGCCGCCAGACCAGGTCCTTGGTCTCGTACTCGATCTGGGCGGCCTCCAGCAGCGCGAACACGCGCGCCTCCACCCGGTTGTCGGACGGACGGCGCTCGCCCGTGAGCCGCACGACCACGCCGGAGGCGGTGGGGACGTCCGGTACGTCGATCACCAGGGGGCCGGCGGACACCTCCTCCGCCAGCCCTTCGGCGCCCACGGCATCCAGCCCGTGGAGGACGAAGCGGTAATGGCGGTACTCCGGGACGAGGTCCAGCGCCCCGGCGGCCGGCTCGACGGTGATGGCCCCCCGGTCGGAGCGCAGGCGGGTGGTCACCGACCGCGGCTGCGCGGCGTCGTCGTCCTCGTACAGGGTGAAGTCGCCGTCCGCGCCCGCGAACACGTGCACCTCGAGGCCCTCGGGGTTGCCGGTGCGGTACTCGCCGGGAAGGGTCAGCGGCACGATCGCCCCCGCCCTGGCCAGGACGGGATAGCCGTCGACCGGTCGGTGCAGCTGCACCGTTCGTCCGCCCGAATAGCGCAGCCCGGTGAAGAAGTCGGTCCACTCGCCCTGCGGCAGCCACGTCGTCACCTGCGCCAGGGTCGTGCGACGGTCGGCCGGGGTCGTGAGCGCGGCCACGATCAGCTCGCTGCCGAACTCGAAGGAGTTGCGCGCGGCCATCGCCTCGGCCCGGGGCTCCAGGTGGTAGAGCGGACGCACCAGGGGCACGCCGCAGCGGTGCGCCCGCTCGGCCATCGTGTAGAGGTACGGCACCAGCCGGTGCCGCAACCGCAGCGCCTCGTTCATCGCCTCCCGCGCCACCGGGTTGTACTTCCACGGCTCCTTGCCCGCGAACACGTCCTTCGTGGAGTGCAGCCGGTTGATGGGGGAGAACACGCCCAGCTGGAACCAGCGGGTGGCCAGCTCGTCGTCGCGCACACCGAAGCAGTGGCCGCCGATGTCGTGGCTCCACCACCCGTAGCCGATGTTGGCCGCGGTGGCGGTGAAGTACGGCTGGAAGTCCAGGCTCGCCCAAGTGGTGATGCTGTCGCCGGAGAAGCCGATCGGGTAGCGGTGCGAGCCCGGCCCGGCGTACCGGGAGAACGTGATCGCGCGCTTCCCGTCCCGCGCGGAGTCGAGGTAGTGGAAGTGGTTCAGCATCCACAGCGGATCGAGACCGGGGACGGCGGTGTAGCTGCCCTGCTGCCAGTCCAGCCACCAGAAGTCGACGCCCTCGTCCTCCATCGGGTGGTGCAGCTTCTCCAGGTACGGACCGATGAAGTCGCGATTGGCGATGTCGAAGTTGACGGGCAGCCCGGAGCCCGGCTCGATGCCCATCGCTTCGGCGAGTTCGGGGTAGCGGTCCTCGTACGCGCGGACGCCGTCCGCGGGGTGCACGTTGAGCGACACCTTCAGGCCCCGGTCGTGCAGGGACGCGAGGAAGCCCGGCGGGTCCGGGAACAGGTCGGTGTTCCAGGAGTAGCCGGTCCACCCCGAGCCGTACTTCGGGTCCACGTCGATCCAGTGCCAGTCGATGTCCACCACGCCGACGCTGAACGGCAGCTCCTCCTCGGCGAACCGGTCCATCAGTGCCTGGTACTCCTCGGCCGAGTAGGCGTAATAGCGGCTCCACCAGTTGCCGAGGGCCCAACGGGGCAGCAGCGGCTGCGGGCCGGTGAGCCGGTAGAAGTCCCGCACGGCACCGGCGATGTCGTAGCCGTAGCCGAAGTAGTACAGGTCGGTGTTCCCGGCCACGCGCGGCTCCACCCAGCCGTCCTCACCCAGCGCCATGGTCGTCGAGTCGTCGAGCACCGAGTAGCCGAGGGTCGACGCCAGCCCGTCCTCGAGCGGGACCGCGCCGTCGATGCCGTCGAGCGTGCGGGCGGTGCCACCGAGGTTGCCCACCTGCCAGACGTTGGGCTGGAAACGCACGCCGTAGCGCCACTGGCTGTGGTAGTTGTAGCCGCCAGTCATGCGGACGGTGAGGCCGGACGCGGAGAACGGCTGCTCGTCGTAGTCGAGGACGAGGTGGTCGGTGAACAGGTGCAGCCCGGCCGCGTCCCGCACCACCCGGAACTCGACCTCGCCGAGGTCGCGGTTGATCGCCATCTGGGTCGGCCGGTCCTCGAAGGTGCCGGTGGGGGAGTACTCCAGGCGCAGCATCCGCGAGGTGAGGACGGTGATTCGGTAGTGGTCGCCGACCACCTGGTTCGCCTCGGGGGCGAGCGGGCACGTCGGCAGGATCAGGTGGTCGGGGAGCGCGCTCATGCCCTCACTCTAGGCTGCGCCCCGGGGGCCCGTCCGGCGTGTGACGAGCGGGTTAACGATTACCCCTCCGGCCCCCGCGGACGGCGTGTCGGGGGTCGGGTGCCCCTCGGGACGGGCTTACTCTCATGCCACGGACGGGTGCTCCATCCGTCCGGACGAGAGGCACCAGATGCGCCCTGCGCTGCAGATCGCGAGGCCCACACCCGGGCTCTGACCCTTCGGCTGACACCACGTGAGCCGGACGGGTGGCGATCCGGCTCGGACAAGGATCGACATGCCTTCGACCAGGACCGCCTTCTCCGGCACCCGTGAATCCGCGCTGGCACTGAAGACCTACGTCGTCGACACCTCCGTGCTGTTGAGCGATCCGCACGCGCTGCGCAACTTCGCCGAGCACGCCGTCGTGGTGCCGGTCGTGGTGATCACCGAACTCGAGGCCAAGCGGCACCATCCCGAACTGGGCTACTTCGCCCGCACCGCGCTTCGCTACCTCGACGACCTGCGGGTGCGGTACGGCCGGCTGGACGCACCGATCCCGGTGAACGAGGTCGAGGGCACCCTGCGTGTCGAGCTCAACCACACCGATCCCGATGTGCTCCCTCCCGGCTTCGGGCTCGGTGACAACGACTCGCGGATCCTCGCCGTGGCGCTCAACTACCGTGCCGAGGGCAACGACGTGGTGCTGGTCAGCAAGGACCTGCCGATGCGCGTGAAGGCGTCGGCGGTCGGCCTGCCGGCCGAGGAGTACCGGCACGAGCTCACGCCGGACTCGGGCTGGACCGGCATGGCGGAGGTCGACGTACCGACCGCGACGATCGAGCGCCTCTACTCCGAGGGGTCGGCCGTCGTCGCCGAAGCGGTCGACCTGCCGTGCCACACCGGGGTGGTGCTGCACGGTGCGAACTCGTCGGCCCTCGGGCGGGTGCTGCCGGACGGCTCGGTGCGACTGGTCAAGGACCGGGAGGTGTTCGGGATCCACGGCCGGTCGGCGGAGCAGCGGGTGGCGCTGGACCTGCTGATGGACACCGACATCGGCATTCTGTCGATGGGCGGACGCGCCGGCACGGGCAAGTCCGCGCTCGCGCTCTGCGCGGGACTGGAGGCCGTCCTGGAGCGCCGTCAGCACGCGAAGGTGATCGTCTTCCGTCCGCTGTACGCGGTGGGCGGGCAGGAACTCGGCTACCTGCCCGGTTCGGAGAACGAGAAGATGTCACCGTGGGGGCAGGCCGTCTTCGACACCCTCGGCTCGGTGACCAGCAGGAACGTGATCGAGGAGGTGCTGGCGCGCGACATGCTCGAGGTGCTGCCGCTGACGCACATCCGCGGACGTTCCCTTCACGATGCGTTCGTGATCGTGGACGAGGCCCAGTCGCTGGAGCGCAACGTGCTGCTCACCGTCTTGTCCCGGATCGGGCAGAACTCGCGGGTGGTGCTCACCCATGACGTCGCCCAGCGCGACAACCTCCGCGTGGGACGGCACGACGGGGTGGTCGCCGTGGTGGAGCGACTCAAGGGCCATCCGCTGTTCGCGCACGTGACGCTGACCCGTTCGGAGCGCTCTCCGATCGCCGCGCTGGTCACGGAGATGCTCGAGGACGTGGGCGTCTAGTGGCGCTGAACGTCCTCGGCGGCGACCTCGAGCCGTGCGGAACCGACCCGATGACCGGCTTCTTCCGCGACGGCAGCTGCAACACGGCTCCGGAGGACGTGGGCAGCCACACGGTGTGTGCGGTGGTGACCCGGGAGTTCCTCGACCACCAGCGCAGCATCGGCAACAACCTGACCACGCCGGTGCCCGGCTACGGGTTCCCCGGGCTGGTGCCGGGCGACCGCTGGTGCGTCACGGCGGCGAACTGGGCGCGCGCGTACCAGGCCGGCGTAGCCGCGCCGGTGGTGCTCGCGTCCACCCACGAGGCGGTGCTCGCCGTCGTCCCGCTCGAGGCGCTCCAGGAGTACGCCGTCGACGTCCCCGACGACCCCGGCTCGCTGCTGTGACCACCGGGGACGGTTCCTGATCCGGTCCACTTTCGACCCACGACGGGCCGAGAGTGGACCGAATTGGGAACCGTCCCCAACGTGGTCCGGACCGAATTGGGGACGGTTCCTAATTCGGTCCGGTGCGGTAGAGGACGTAGTCGAAGGTGCGCTCGCCACGGGTGACGGGGACGACGATCGTCTCGACGCTGCCGGCCAGACCGGTGAGGGTGTCGGCGAGTTCAGGGGCGGCTGCCTCACACCAGATCACCAGCCGGCCGGACGGGGCGAGCGCGGCCAGGCAGCGGCGCAGGAAATCGGTGCGATAGAGCCGCGCATTGGCGTCGTGGATGAGGAAGGTCGGGCCGTTGTCCACATCCAGAAGGATCGCGTCCCAGCACTGGATGCCGTCCGCGGGTACTGCGTCCGCGATGTCGCCGACCACCAGTTCCACCCGAGGGTCGGCGGCCAGGCGGCCCAGCTGCCCGGTGGCGCCCCGCCGGGCCGCCTCGACGAGTTGCGGCGCCAGTTCGACGACCCGGACGCGCTCGGCGCCGCGCTCCAGCAGCCGGGCAGCGGTGTAGCCCAGGCCGAGGCCGCCGACCAACACGGCCCGCGCCGATCCGGCAGCGTCGGCCAGGGCCCGTTCGGAGCTGACCTCGGTGGAGTCCATGGCGAAGACGCCGTTCACGATCAGCTCGTCCACCCCGTCGCGGGAGCGCAGCACGACGTCGTCCTCGCTGATCACGCGGCCATCCTGACACATGGCCGGCGCCCGAACGGGGGGCTTCCCGCGCCGGGGCGGGCGGCCTAGGCTCGCCGGATCAAGGAGGATCACATGGACGATGCCGTTTACCCGGACGCCGCGTTCGGGACCGAGGACACAGCACTGCGGGAGGCGGCCGCGGCCGACCCGGTCGCCTTCTGGGCCGACCGCGCGTCGGAACTGGAGTGGTACGAGCCCTGGGACAAGGTGCTCGATGACTCGAACCCTCCCTTCTACAAGTGGTTCACCGGAGCGAAGACGAACATCGTCCACAACTGCATCGACCGGCACCTGTCCGGCCCCTACAAGAACAAGCTGGCCCTGATCTGGGTGGGGGAGAACGGCACCGACTACCAGACTTTCAGCTACTTCAGCCTCAACCGTGAGGTCATGAAGATGGCCAACGTGTTCAAGGCGATGGGCGTGACCAAGGGTGACAAGGTGACGATCTACCTGCCGCGCATCCCCGAGGTCGTGTTCGCAATGCTCGCCTGCGCCAAGCTCGGCGCGGTGCACTCGGTGATCTTCGCCGGCTTCTCGGCGGACGCCCTGGCCGACCGCATCGACGACTCGGAGTCCAAGGTGGTCATCACCGCGGACGGGTCGTGGGTCAACGGGGGCATCTTCAAGCTGAAGGACATCGTGGACGAGGCGATCCGCTTCTCCCCGTCCGTGGAGAACGTGATCGTCGTGAAGCGCACCGGCCACGAGGTGACGATGGACCCCCTGCGGGACCACTGGTACCACGACCTGACCGCTCTGCCGATCGCCAACGGCCCCTGCCCGACCGAACCGGTGGACGCGGAGGACCCGCTGTTCATCCTCTACACCTCCGGCTCCACCGGGAAGCCGAAGGCGATCCTGCACACGCACGGCGGCTACATGGTCGGCACGTACACCACGTTGAAGTACACGTTCGACATCCGCGACGAGGACCGCTGGTGGTGCACGGCCGACCCGGGCTGGATCACCGGGCACTCCTACCTGGTGTACGGGCCACTCCTGTGCGGCGCCACGTCCTTCATGTTCGAGGGCGGCCCGACGTATCCCTACCCGAACCGGTGGTGGCAGCTGATCGAGTACTACGGCATCACCACCTTCTACACCGCCCCGACCGCGATCCGTTCGCTGATGCGTTTCGGCGAGGCGTGGCCCAACCGGCACGACCTGTCGTCGCTGCGCCTGCTCGGGTCGGTGGGCGAGCCGATCAACCCCGAGGCCTGGCAGTGGTTCCATCGCGTGATCGGAAAGGAGCGCTGCCCGATCATGGACACCTGGTGGCAGACCGAGACCGGGATGTTCCAGATCTGTCCGACGCCATCCATGCCGCTGAAGCCCGGCTCGGCGGGCAAGCCGTTCTACGGGCAGGTCGCCGAGATCGTGAACGAGGCCGGCGAGCCCGTGCCCGACGGCGAGGAGGGCTTCCTCGTGCTCACCAAGCCGTGGCCGGCGATGCTGCGCACGCTCTACAAGGACGACGAGCGGTACGTGAACACCTACTGGTCGAAGTACCCGGGCAAGTACCTGGCCGGTGACTCGGCCCGGCGGGACGCGGACGGCTACTACTGGGTGATCGGACGCACCGACGACGTGATCAAGGTGTCCGGACACCGGCTCGGAACGGCGGAGGTGGAGTCCGCGCTGGTGTCGCACCCGGCGGTGGCCGAGGCGGCGGCGATCGGGCTGCCGCACGAGGTCAAGGGCAACGCCATCCACGCGTTCGTCGTGCTGCGGATGGGCTACGAGGGCAGCCAGCAGCTGGCCGAGGACCTGCGCAAGCACGTGTCTGTCCACCTCTCGCCGATCGCGAAGCCCGACTGGATCGACTTCCCCGAGAAACTGCCCAAGACCCGGTCGGGCAAGATCATGCGGCGGGTGCTGAAGGCGCGAGCCCTGGGCCAGGACGAGGGCGACCTCACCACGCTGGAGGAGTGACCGGAGATTGCCGGGTGCTCAGTACTTGAATGTGTGCAGAATCTGCATATGCTCAGTACATGGACGAAAGCGGTTGGCAGGACAGCGCCCGGCGGGCGGGCGAAGCGATCGGTCGCGCCCTCGCGGCGGGCGACGCCGTCGATGCCGTAGCCGAGCTGGGCTCGGCCAACCAGGCGCTCGACGAAGCACTGCAGGAGGCGATGGCTGCAGCCGTACTCGCCGGAGCGAGCATGCGCCGGGTGGCGGAAGCCACGGGGATCTCCCCGAACTCGGTGCCGCCGCGCCTGGCCCGCAGCAAGTCGTTGAGCCCGTACGCCGGCGAGGGGAGCATCACCTCGCAGGACATCGCGGTTGCCCGGTACGACGCCGCGTCCGGTCGTCCGCCCATGACCTTCACACCTCGACGAAAGGACTCCCGATGACCAATCCCGACCTCACCCACATCGAGTTCGTGCTCGATCGCTCCGGCTCCATGCAGTCGATCAAGGCCGACGTCGAGGGCGGTTTCGACGCCTTCATCGCCGACCAGGCCACCCACCCGGGACGCTGCACCGTCAGCCTCACCCGCTTCGACAACGAGTACGAGCCCGTGTTCACCGCGATCGACGTGCACGAGGTCCGCCCGCTGCACCTCGAGCCGCGCGGTTCCACCGCCATGCTGGACGCGATCGGGCGGACGATCATCGCCCTGGGGGCGCGGCTCGCTGCGCTGCCCGAGGACGAGCGTCCGTCAACGGTGATCTTCGCGATCATGACCGACGGCATGGAGAACTCCTCGAGGGAGTTCGACCACCCGATGGTGAAGGAACTGATCACCCACCAGGAGCAGGCCTACAACTGGCAGTTCCTCTACATGGGCGCCGACCAGGACGCGATCGAGGTGGGCGCCAGCATCGGCGTCCGTGCCGACCGCTCGCTGACCTACGGACGCGGCAAGTCCCGCGAGGCGTACGCCGCCACATCGGTGCTCAGCCGCAAGCTCAAGGAGGCCGCCGTCGCTGGCGCGCCGCTGGCCGCCGTCGCGTTCAGCCAGGAGGACCGGGACGCGACGAAAGCCTGAGGAACCGCGCAGGGGCAGCAACTACCTAGACCCCTTGCCGGGTTGTCAGTGGGCGCTTGAAGAATGGTCTGGACGCTACGCACAGGAGGATCGATGGCCCTGCTCAATCCGTACCTCAGCTTCCGGGGCAACGCCCGCGAGGCGATGGAGTTCTACCAGTCCGTGTTCGGCGGCGACGTGACCTTCTCCACGTTCGGGGAGTTCCAGATGCCCGGCGTCGGCCCGGAAGAGGCCGACAAGATCATGCACAGCCAGCTGACCACCCCCGCCGGCTTCACCCTGATGGGATCCGACACGCCGTCCGGCATGCCCTACGACGACAGCAGCGGCGGGATCACCCTCTCGGTGAGCGGCACCGACGAGGCGGAACTCCGCGGTTACTGGGACGGGCTGGCCGATGGTGGCGAGGTCACCATGCCGCTGGAGAAGGCCCCGTGGGGGGACTCGTTCGGCCAGCTGAACGACCGCTACGGCACCCCGTGGATGTTCAACATCGGCGGCAGCCCCGAGGCCTGACCTCGACGGCCGACGGGGCCGGCACCGAACCCGTCGAGCAGTTCCCTGCCCTCTGGCGTGGCCGGGGGGCGATCCCAGAACGCGTCGGCGTTCAGCCGGACGCCGGCCGGGAGGCCTCGATCCGGGCCCTCGCCCCGTCCAGCCACTGCTGGCAGATCGTGGCGAGCTCCTCGCCGCGCTCCCACAGTGCCATCGACTCCGACAGCGGGACGCTGCCCGCCTCGAGCTTCCGGACGATCTCGACCAGCTGTTCGCGGGCCTCCTCGTAGCTGAGTTCTGCCTTCGCCATGGCTACTCCTGTACTTCGATGTCGTCGACGGTGAGGCCCAGGCGGCCGTCGGCCAGCCGGGCGATGAGCCGGGCGCCGGGAGCGGTGGCCGCCGCGCGTTCCACGGAGTGGCCGTCCGCGTCCGCGAGGATCGCGTAGCCCCGCTGCAGGGTTGCCAGCGGCGACAGGGCGCGCACCCGGTCGATGGTGTGGCCGAGCCCGAGCCGCTCCTCGCGCAGCCGGGCCCCGATGGCGCGGCCCAGGCGGTCGCGGGTGGTCTGGAGGCGTTCGTCGTGGCCGGCCAGGAAGGCCGACGGGTCGCGCAGCACCGGGCGGCTGCGCAGCTCGCCGAGGCGGCGCTGCTCGAGCTCGAGGCGGGCGATGATCGCCGCCCGCACCCGCTGCACACCTGTCCGCACGAGTTCGGTCTCGGCTGCCGCGTCCGGGACGACGCGCTTCGCCGCGTCCGTCGGGGTGGAGGCGCGGACGTCCGCCACCAGGTCGAGGATGGGGGTGTCGCTCTCGTGGCCGATCGCGCTCACGACCGGAGTGCGGCACGCGAACACGGCCCGGGCGAGTGCCTCGTCGCTGAACGGCAGCAGGTCCTCCAGCGAGCCGCCGCCGCGGGCGATGATGATCACGTCCACCTCGGGACGGGCGTCGAGGTACCGGAGCGCATCGATGAGTTGTTCCACCGCCTGCTGGCCCTGGACGAGGGCGTGCCGGACGTCCACGACGGCCGCCGGCCAGCGCCGGGCGATGTTCTCGACCACGTCCCGCTCGGCCGCGCTCTGGGCGCCGGTGATGAGGCCGATGCGGCGCGGCAGGAACGGCAGCCGCTTCTTCCGCGACATCTCGAACAGCCCTTCGGCCTGGAGCATCCGCTTGCGCTGCTCGATCGCAGCGAGCAGCCGGCCCTCGCCGGAGGGCCGCAACTCGCTGCACTGGAACGTCAGCGCACCCGAGGACGTCCACAGCGTCGGCCGGATGCGGGCGGCGACGATCGTGCCCTCGGTGAGCGGGCCGGCGGCGTCCAGCACGGCCGACGAGGTGGAGATCCGCACGGACACCTCGGCGAGGGTGTCACGCATCGTGAGGAACTGGGTGGGGCCCGAGCGTCGCTTGATCTCGATCAACTGGCCCTCGACCCAGACCTCGCCCAGCCGCTCGATCCAGTTCTTGGTGGCGTTCACCACCGCCCGCAGCGGCTGCGGCTGCTCGGGGGAACTGGTCATGGGCATGCACGCAGGCTAGCGGTCGGCGCCTCCGGGCCCCACGTAGACTGGGCTCCATGCCAGCCAAACGAGTCGTGGTCGCCGCGCCCCGAGGCTACTGTGCCGGTGTCGACCGGGCAGTGGTCACTGTCGAGCGCGCCCTCGACGTGTACGGTCCTCCGGTCTACGTGCGCAAGCAGATCGTCCACAACCGTCACGTCGTGGAGGACCTCGAGGCGCGGGGCGCCATCTTCGTCGAGGAGCTCGCCGAGGTGCCGACCGGTGCGACCGTCGTCTTCTCCGCACACGGGGTGTCGCCCGCGGTCCACGATGAGGCGGCCGAGCGGGGGTTGAAGACCATCGACGCCACCTGCCCGCTGGTCACCAAGGTGCACAACGAGGCCCGCCGCTTCGCCGGCCAGGGCGTCCAGATCCTGCTCATCGGCCATGCCGGCCACGAGGAGGTGGAGGGCACCACCGGGGAGGCGCCCGAGCACATCACGCTGGTCCAGCATCCCGACGATGTGGACGACGTCGAGCTCGACCCCGGGAAGGTCGCCTGGCTCAGCCAGACGACGCTCAGCGTGGACGAGACCTGGGAGACCGTCAGCCGGCTCCGCACCAAGTTCCCGGCGCTGATCGACCCGCCCAGCGACGACATCTGTTACGCCACCCAGAACCGCCAGTCCGCGGTCAAGCAGATCGCCCAGCACTCCGACCTGGTCATCGTGGTCGGCTCCCGGAACTCCTCGAACTCCGTGCGCCTCGTCGAGGTGGCCCTCGAGGCGGGCGCGAAGGCGTCCTACCGGGTGGACAACGCCGGAGAGATCGATCCCGCCTGGCTGGACGGGGTGGACACCGTCGGCGTCACCTCCGGCGCGTCCGTGCCGGACGTGCTCGTGCAGGGCGTGCTCGACTACCTGACCGGGAAGGGGTTCCCCCCGGCGGTGGAGGAGCGTCTCACCGAGGAGAACCTGGTGTTCGCGCTACCGCCGGAGCTGCGCAAGGACCTGCGCCGCAAGGCGGACGGCGACTGAGCCCGTCCCTTCCGGCATCCGGTCGGCTGCGGGCGGAAGGATTCCACCCGCCCGCGCGTTAGGGACGACGTGAACCGCGCAGCCGCCGCTCCCGCCCCGTCCACGCTCGCGTCGGCGCGTGCGCGGGACCACACCGCGTTCCCGTCCACGGCGTCGCTCGACGGTGCACGAACCCGGCGTCCTCCGCCCGAACCCGCGCGAGTGTCGGAGCCCAGCGGCATGCTGGTTGGTGGTCGCATCGCCCTCGGGGCGGGGGACGACTGGCCGGTGGCCGGAAGGGGTAAGGCGTCTCGTACAGCACGGGTCCAGCGGGGGCCCGCGCAAGGGGTGAGCGTCCCGTACCGCCACCGGTGGCGACCACGAGCGGGATGGAGCACCTCATGATCAGCTTCACGGACGTCACCAAGGTGTACCCGGGTGGCACGACGGCGGTGGGCGGGTTGACGCTGACCGCACCCACGGGCCAGATCACCGTGCTGGTGGGCCCCTCCGGCTGTGGCAAGACCACGTCCCTGCGCATGATCAACCGGATGATCGAGCCGACCAGCGGCACCATCGCGATCGACGGACGCGACACCGGCACCCTCGATCCCAACGAGCTGCGCCGCGGCATCGGCTACGTGATCCAGAGCGGCGGCCTGTTCCCGCACCGCACGATCCTCGACAACATCGCGACCGTGCCACTGCTGCTCGGCTGGGACCGTTCCCGGGCCAGGGCGCGGGCGCAGGAACTCCTGGAGCGTGTCGGGCTCGACCCGGTGCTCGGCAGGCGCTACCCCAATCAGCTCTCCGGTGGCCAGCAGCAGCGGGTGGGCGTGGCCCGCGCGCTGGCCGCCGATCCGCCCGTGATGCTGATGGACGAGCCCTTCAGCGCCGTCGACCCGGTCGTGCGGGAGCAGCTGCAGGACGAGTTCCTCCGGCTGCAGTCGGAGCTGGGCAAGACGATCGTCTTCGTGACCCACGACATCGATGAGGCCGTGAAGCTCGGCGACCAGGTGGCGGTGCTGCGGGTCGGGGGCACGCTGGCCCAGCTCGCGAGCCCGGCGAAGCTGCTCGCCGACCCCCACGACGACTTCGTCGCCGACTTCCTCGGTCGCGACCGCGGCTACCGCGGGCTCGCCTTCGCCGAGGCTCCGGAGCTGCCGCTCAGGCACGAGCGGGTGGTGCCGATCGGCGCCAGCGTCGAGCAGGCCGCTTCCGTCGCGGACGGGGAGCGCTGGGTCCTCGTCGTCGACGAGGCGGGTTCGCCGCTCGGCTGGGCCGAGCCGGGCGCGCTCGCCGGCGTGATCGACCGCGACCACCTGCACCGTGGCGGCACCGTCGCCCGGCTCGGCGGGTCCCTGCGGGCTGCCCTGGACGCGGCGCTCTCCTCGCCGAGCCGGCGGGGCGTGCTCGTTGACGACAGCGGGCGGCTCGTGGGCACGGTCCGGGCGCCGGACGTGCTCGCCGCGATCGAGCGCAGGCCGGAGGGGGTGTCCGCGTGAAGTGGTTCCTCGGGCATGTGGGCCAGGTGTTCTCGCTGATGCTGAACCACGCCTGGCTGGCGCTGGCCCCCCTCGTCATCGGGCTGGTCCTGGCTGTGCCGCTGGGCTGGCTCGCGCGCCGCTACCGCCTGCTGCGCACGCCGCTCATCGCCGGCACGGGCCTGCTCTACACCATCCCGTCCCTGGCGTTGTTCATCCTGATGCCGCTGGTGCTCGGTACCGGCATCCTCGATCCCGTCAACGTCGTGGTGGCCCTCACCGTCTATACCGTCGCGCTGCTGGTGCGGACAGTCGCCGACGGACTCGCGTCGGTGCCGGACGATGTGCTGCAAGCCGCCACCGCAATGGGGATCGGCCGTTGGCGGCGTTTCTGGGGGGTCGAGTTGCCGCTGGCCGTCCCGGTGATCGCCGCCGGGCTCCGGGTGGCGGCCGTCAGCAACGTCTCGATCGTCTCGGTCGCCGCGCTGCTGGGGATCCCGCAATTGGGGTCGTTGTTCACCGACGGGTTCGCCCGCGCGTTCCTCGACCCGATCGTCGTCGGGATCATCTCCTGCATGGTGCTGGCGTTGGCGCTCGACCTCGCCATCCTCGCGATCAGCCGGGCGGCCACGCCGTGGCTGCGAAGGCCGGTGGCCCGATGAACCTCCTCTGGGCCTGGCTCACGAACCCTGCCAGCTGGCAGGGCAGCGCCGGCATCCCGGTGCGGGTGGCCGAGCATCTCGCCTACTCGGGCGTGACGCTCCTGCTGGCTGCGCTCCTCGGCATTCCGCTCGGACTGTGGATCGGTCATACCGGGCGGGGACGCGTCCTGGTCGTGAACCTCGTCAACGGCATGCGGTCCGTGCCGACGCTGGGACTGCTGTTCGCCGCGGTGCTCGTGGTCGGGCCGCTCCTCGGCGGCGACATCGCGTTCCTCGCCCCCTCGATCTTCGTGCTCGTCCTGCTGGCCGTGCCGCCGATCCTTGCCGGCGCGTACGCCGGGGTGGAGGGCGTCGATCCCGGTGCCAGGGATGCGGCCCGCGGCATGGGGATGAGCTCGATCGAGGTGCTCACCAAGGTGGAGGTGCCCTGCGCGCTCCCGCTCATCTTCAGCGGCCTGCGCTCGGCGGCGCTCCAGGTGGTGGCGACGGCCACGCTGGCCGCGTCCGTCAGCCTGGGGGGCCTCGGACGGTTCCTCATCGACGGCCAGGCCTACCGCGACTACGGCCAGATGGCCGGCGGCGCACTGCTCGTGGCCGTCCTGGCGATGCTCGTCGACCTGGTCTTCGCCGGGGTGCAGCGCCTGGCCGTGTCGCCGGGGCTCGCGCCCGTCCGATCCACCCGTCGTGCCGCCCGGCAGGCGGTACTCAGTACGACCTGACACGCAGGGAACCTAGGAAGAAGGAAAAGAGATGAAGAAACACCTCGCGATCCTGGTCGCGGCTACGGCGTCGTTGGCGTTGTCGGCGTGCGGCTCGGGCAATCCGCTGGCCAGCTCGGCCCCGGCCAGTTCGGCCGCCTCCAGCGGGTCGACGGTGTCGGTCGTCGTCGGATCGGCGAACTTCCCCGAGAACGAGCTGCTCGCCGACATCTACGCCGGTGCGTTGACCGCCAAGGGGGTGCAGGTCTCGACGAAGCTGAACATCGCTTCCCGCGAGACCTACGTCCCGGCGCTCAAGAACGGTGAGATCGACCTGATCCCGGAGTACACCGGCGGGTTCTCCAAGTACCTCGACGCGAACGCCGACATCTCCGATGAGGCCAAGGCGCTCGCGTCGCTGAAGTCGCTGCTGCCACCGAACCTGGTGGCTCTCGACCCGTCGAAGGCGCAGGACAACGACTCGATCACGGTGACCAGGGCGACAGCGGACAAGTACTCGTTGAAGACGATCGAGGACCTGCAGCCGGTGGCTGGTCAGCTGGTGCTGGGCGGCCCGCCGGAGTGGAAGAACCGTGCGCTGGGCGTGCCGGGCCTGAAGAAGGTCTACAACCTGACGTTCAAGGACTTCAAGGCGCTCGATGTGGCGGGTCCGCTCACCGTGCAGGCGCTGAAGAACGGCCAGGTGCAGGCGGCGAACCTGTTCACCACCGACCCGGCGATCAAGGCGAACGACTTCGTCACCCTTGAGGACACGAAGAGCTTCTTCGGTGCCCAGAACGTGGTGCCGGTGATCAACAAGGACAAGGCCACCCCGGAGGTGACCGCAGCCCTGAACGCGGTCTCGGCGAAGCTCGACACCGACACGCTGGCCACCCTGGTCACCAAGGTCGTGGTCGACAAGGAGGACGCCGCAACGGTCGCTTCCGACTGGCTGAAGTCGGTCAGCCTGGCCTGAGCCGCCCACGTGACGCATCGGGGACGGTTCCCGATGCGTCACTCGCGACGCGGATGGGAACGCTCGCCGGTCGGTGCGCGTAACCTGCACTGCGTCAGGAGGGCAGTGCGGTGTGGATGGGTTTCGCCTTCGGGTCGGCGTTGTTCGCGGGGCTGACGGCGGTGCTGGCCAAGATCGGCGTCCGCCACACCGACTCGACCCTGGCCACGGCCATCCGGACGGTCGTGGTGCTGGGGGCAGCGTGGGGCATGGTCTTCCTCGTCGGCTCGCAGGGGCAACTCGCGTCCGTCTCCGGCGTGACGCTGCTGTTCCTGGTGTTGTCCGGGCTTGCCACCGGCGCGTCCTGGCTGTGCTACTTCAAGGCGCTGCAGCTGGGAGAGGTGAACCGCGTCGCGCCCGTCGACCGCAGCAGTCTCGTGCTCACCGTCCTCTTCGCGATGCTCTTCCTTGGGGAGACCTCCTCTCTCGCCACCCGGCTGCCGGGACTCGCGCTGATCACGGTCGGCACCTGGCTGATGGCCGTCGACGGGCGCCGGCAGCCGACCGAACCGGGAGCCGAGCCGTCCGCCACGTCCGCATCGCCCCCCACCTCGCAGCGAGGTTCGGCAAGGGCCGGTGCAGGGTGGTGGGTCTACGCGCTCGGCTCGGCCGTGTTCGCCGCCCTGACCGCGATCCTCGGAAAGGTCGGCATCACCGGCGTCGAGTCCACCCTGGGGACCGCGGTGCGGACCGTGGTGGTGCTGGGCATGGCGTGGCTCATGGTGGCCGTGACCGGGCGCCGTCCCGGTCGTTGGCAGGTGCCGCGCCGCGACCTGCTGTTCATCGTCTTGTCGGGGTTCGCGACCGGCGCGTCCTGGTTGTGCTACTTCCGGGCGCTGCAGGAAGGACCGGCCAGTCTGGTCGCGCCGATCGACAAGCTCAGCATCGTCTTCACGGTCGCATTCTCGGCGGCGGTGCTGAAGGAGCGCCTGACCCGACGAGCAGCGCTCGGACTCGCGCTGATCGTGGCCGGGACGATGCTGATGCTGCTGTGATGCCTCAGACCAGGAAGCGATAGAAGGGGCTGTCGGAGGCGACGACCTCGAAGGTGATCGGGCTGGCGTCCATCTTCATCAGCAGCTCGCTGAACGACGCCGGGTCGCCGAGTTCGATGCCGACCAGCGCAGGGCCGGTCTCCCGATTGCTGCGCTTCACGTACTCGAAGTGGGTGATGTCGTCGTCGGGGCCGAGCACCTCGTCGAGGAAGCGCCGCAGCGCGCCCGGCTCCTGCGGGAAGTTCACCAGGAAGTAGTGCTTGCGGCCCTCGTAGACCAGTGACCGCTCGACGATCTCGGCGTAGCGGGACACGTCGTTGTTGCCACCGGAAACGATCACCACCACGGTCTGGCCGGGCTCGGGCTGGTAGAGCCCGAGGCTCGCCGCGGCGAGGGCACCGGCTGGCTCGGTGACGATTCCCTCGGTCTGGTACAGCGCCAACATCTCCGAGCAGATGCGCCCCTCGGGCACCGGGTAGAGGGCCGGGCGGTGGCTCGCCACGACCTGATAGGTGAGGTCGCCGGCGCGCCGGACGGCCGCCCCGTCGACGAACGTGTCGAGGTGCGGCAGCTCGACCGGCCCACCCGCGGTGAGCGCTGCGGCCATCGACGCTGCGCCGGCCGGCTCGGCGCCCACCACCCGGGTGGCCGGATGCCGCTCGGCCAAGTAGGCGAGACAGCCGGAGATCATCCCGCCGCCGCCCACGGGCGCGACCAGGACGTCCGGCGCCCGGCCGAACTGCTCGACGATCTCCTTGGCGACCGTGCCCTGGCCCGCGATCGTTCGGGGGTCGTCGAAGGCGGGGACGACGGTGGCGCCGGTGTGCCCCGACTCGGCCCGGGCCGCTTCGGCGGCATCGTCGTAGGTGTCACCGGTCACCGCGAGGTCGACCCGGCCCTCGCCGAGGGCAAGGATTCGTTCCCGCTTCTGGCGGGGCGTGGTCGCCGGCACGAAGATGCGGCCGTGGATGCCGAGTCGCGCGCACGCAAAAGCGACGCCCTGGCCGTGGTTGCCGGCGGAGGCGCACACCACGCCGGCGCTGCGCTGGGTGTCATCGAGCTGGCAGATCAGGTTGTAGGCGCCGCGGATCTTGTAGGACCGCACCGGCTGGAGGTCCTCCCGCTTCAGCCACACCGCGGCGCCGGTGGCGGCGCTGAGCCGCTCGTTGAGCTGCAGCGGGGTTCGGGTGACCACTCCGGCCAACCGTGCGGCGGCCTCGTCCACGGCCCGGGCATCGATCGTCACGGCCTCATTCTGGCACCGCCCCTCCGCCTTGCTGAGGACAGGTGGCGGCCGTCCCACCGTCGGTGCGGGACTCCGCACCGATCCCTGGATGACGGGGGTGGAGTGGCGGCGGGGATCAGGCGGTGCGGGTGCCGCTCACCGTAGGGGTGACGGCTTCGCCCGCGAGCAGGTCGTCGAGCTCGGGCTGCGCCCGCGTCAAGGAGAGCTCGTCGGCGCGCCCGCGTCCGATCATCGGGGTGACGCCGACCGCGTCCTCGACGAGCTCCACCGTGGTCAGCGGCCGGACGGCAGCCTCCGAGGCGCGGACCTCTGCCAGTTCCTTCTCCACCACCTGCAGGTCCCGCAGCTTGCGGGCCGCAGGGAACACCCGTCCCTCGATCGAGCCGACCGCCTCGTTGTACGCGCCGACCGCCGAGGTGAGCGAGCGCCCCACTTTGTCGAAGTGCTTGCCCAGGGTGCCCAGCCGGTCGTAGAGCTCACGCCCGAGGCTGAACACCTCCTGCGCGGACTCGGCCAGCGCTGCCTGCCGCCACGAGAACGCGATCGTCTTCAGCATCGCGATCAGCGAGCTGGGGGTGGCGAGCATCACCGACCGGTCCGCCGCGTACTCCAGCAGCGACGGCAGCTGGTTGAACGCCTCCGCCGCCAGCGCCTCGCTGGCCAGGAACAGCACGACGAACTCGGGAGTGCCGCCACCGTCGGCCTTGTAGTAGTCCTTGCGCGAGAGCTGGTCGACGTGGGTCTGCACGTTCTTCGCGAACAGCGCCAGCGAGCGGCTCCGCTCGGCCGGATCCTCGGCTTCCTGCGCATCGAGGAAGGCGCTCAGCGGCACCTTCGAGTCGACGTACACGAACCGGCCCTCGGTGAGCGTGACCTTGAGGTCGGGGCGGATGGTGGCGCCCGACGTGGTCTGGGTGGTCTGCTGCTGCACGAAATCGCAGTGCTCGACCATGCCGGCCAGCTCGACGACACGCTTGAGCTGCAGCTCGCCCCACGCCCCTCGCACCTGGGGCTTGCGCAGCGCCGTGACCAGCGCCGCGGTCTCGCGGCGCAGGGTCTCGCCGGTCAGGCGCACCTCACCCACCTGGTTGCGCAGGTCGGTGGCCATCGCCACGCGTTCCTTCTCCACCTCGGTCAGCCGGTCGTTGAAGCGCTGCAGGCTCTCGCGCACAGGGGTGAGCAACTGGTCGGTGGCCTGCTGCCGCGCCTGCGCCGACTCATCGAGCCGGCGCGCCTGGTGCTCGATCGTCTCCGCCGACAGCGCCTTGAACTGGGTCAGCAGCTGCTCGCGGTCGGCGGCGATCTCCTCCGCGCGCTGCACCGCGGCGTTGCGCTCAGCGAGGGCACCGGCGATCATCGCCTTCGCCTCCGCCAGGTCGGCGAAGGCGTCGGCCCGCTCCGTGCGTGCGTCGGAGGCCTCGGCGCGCGCCACGGCAACCTCCAGCTG
>JAEVYS010000022.1 GCA_023392635.1 Actinomycetes bacterium
AGCGTCGGGAGCGTCCGGCCGGCGACCGGTCGCGTCGTCGGCTGCGCAACGGCCAGCCCGTCGAGGGCGCCGAGATCGCTGTCCCGGCCGATGCGGCCGTCACCGGCGCGGCAGCGGACGACACGTCCGCCGAAGCCCGTCCGGCCAACGGCGCGCGCCGCCGTCGCCGTCGCCCAAGCGACGGCGAACGCGCCGCAGAGACGAGCGAGTAGAACGTCAGCGAAGGGCCCGGGCACGCCGCCCGGGCCCTTCTGCGTCGGGCCCCGGGATGGAATTCGGGGTGGGGTGTCGATTTCGGTCTTGCCCGTTCGCTGGCAGGGTGCAACGGTTCAGCACAGAGAGGACGAAACCGTGAAGTACGTGATCATGTTCACCAGCACCCCAGAACTCGACGCGCAGGTGCCGCCGGAACGGGCACAAGCCGTCTACGGCGCGATGTACACGTGGTTCGCCGACCATGCCGACCAGATCGCGGAGAGCGGCGCCGAGCTCCAGCCCGTCACCACGGCCACCACCGTGAGGTACGGCAGCGACGGGCCGGTCGTCGTCGACGGGCCGTTCTCCGAGGCCAGGGAGGCGATCGGCGGCTTCACCGTTATCGACGTACCCGACCTCGACGCGGCGATCGCGCTCGCGAGGAGCTGGCCCGGCATCGAGCTGCCCGGCGTGGCGCTCGAGCTGCGCCCCGTGGTCACCGACTACAGCCAGTTCGAGGCGTGACCGATCCGGGCACCGCGTCCGCGCCGTTCCCCGGGAGCGGCCGGGCAGCGGTGTCCGACGCGGCTCTCGCACGGGCGGTGCGCGCGGAGTCCGGACGGATCGTGGCCACGCTCACGGCGTCCCTGGGCAACCTCGACCTGGCCGAGGAGGCCGTGGCCGACGCCGTGGTGGAGGCGCTGCGGGAGTGGCGCGTCCGGGGCGTGCCGCCCAGGCCGGGGGCGTGGCTCACCCAGGCGGCCCGGCACAACGCGCTCGACCGGTTGCGCCGTGATGCGCGGTACCGCAGGAAGCTCGCGCTCCTCGCCGACACCCCGGCGCCCGGTGCGTCCGGGACGGACGAGCGCCTGCCCCTGCTGTTCGGGTGCTGCCACCCGGCCCTCGGCCCGGACGCCCAGCTCGCCCTCACCCTCCGCGCGGTGTGCGGCCTGACCACTGCCCAGATCGCGCGCGCGACGCTGAGCGCCGAAGCGACGGTCGCCCAGCGGATCGTGCGCGCCAAGCGCAAGATCGGCGCTGCCGGCATCCCCCTGCGCATTCCGGACGGAGCGGAGCGCGTCCCCCGCCTCGACCTGGTCCTCACCATCGTCTCGGTGATGTACAACGAGGCCCACCTCGGCCCGGGACGCGACGCCGCGGCCGACCGAGACCTCGCCGACGACGCCATCTGGCTCGCGCGGGTCCTCACCCGTGCGCTGCCCCGGGAGGCAGAGGCGCACGGCCTCCTGGCGCTCCTGCTGTTCCATCACGCCCGTGAGCCGGCCCGGGCCGTCGACGGGAAGCTGGTGCTCCTCGGCGAGCAGGACCGCTCCCGGTGGGACGCCGCCCTGCTCGCCGAAGCCCGCACCGAACTGGAGGCGGCGGCTCGGCTGCACCGGCCCGGGAGGTGGCAGTTGCAGGCGGCGATCGCGGCCTGTCATGCCGACGCGCTCCGGGCAGCCGACACCGACTGGCTGCAGGTGCTCACCCTCTACGACGTCCTGGTGTCCTACGACGGCTCCCCCATCGTGCGGCTGAACCGCGCGGTGGCGCTGGCGGAGGTGGAGGGTCCCGCGGCCGCGCTCGCCGACCTCACTGCGGTGGCCGGGCCGCTCGTCGGCTACCACCTGTTCCATGCCGTCCGCGCGGAGTTGCTGCGCCGTCTGGGGCGGCCGGAAGACGCACAGGCCGCCGACCGGACGGCGCTGGAACTGACCGGGAACGCGGCCGAGCAGCGCCTCCTCGTCAGTCGCGTCAGCGGCTGGGGCCCGGCCCGGGGAACGTCGTCTCAGTAGGTCATGTTCATCGCCGAGCGCACCTCGGCCAGTGTCGCCTCGCCCACCTCGTTGGCATGGGCGTTGCCGCGGCGGAGCACGTCGAGGAGGTGCCCGGGATCAGCGGCCAGCTCGACGCGGCGCGCACGGATCGGGGCGAAGAACTCGTTGACCGCCTCGGTGACGACCTTCTTCAGGGTGCCGCCGCCTCCGTCCCCGATCTCGGCGGCAATCTGGACCGGATCGCGACCGGTGCACAGCGACGCGAGCATCAGCAGGTTGGAGACCTCGGGACGGTTCTCGGGGTCGTAGGTGATGTGCCGGTCGGAGTCGGTGACGGCCTTCTTGATCAGCCTGGCGGTGGTGTCGGCGTCCATGCCGATCTCGATCACGTTGCCCTTGGTCTTGCTCATCTTGGTGCCGTCGAGCCCGAGCACGGTGGACGCCTTGCTGAGCAGCGCCTCGGCCTGCGGGAACACGGGGCGGGCCGGATCGACGCGCCCGTAGCGCTCGTCGAAGCGGCGGGCCACCACGCGCGTCTGCTCGAGGTGCGGCAGCTGGTCCTTCCCGACCGGCACGAGGTTGGCCTTGCAGAACAGGATGTCGGCCGCCTGGTGCACCGGATACGTGAGCAGCAGGCCCGACATGGGCCGGTCGCCCGTCGCCTCCAGCTCAGCCTTGACGGTGGGGTTGCGGCGCAGTTCGGCGTCGGTGACGAGCGAGAGGAAGGGCAGCAGCAGCTGGTTCAGCGACGGCACCGCTGAGTGTGCGTAGATGACCGTCTTGTCGGGGTCCAGCCCGATCGCCAGGTAGTCGGCGAGCATGCCCAGGACACGCTCGCGGATGGGCCCGGTGCCGTCACGATCGGTGATCACCTGGTAGTCCGCGATCAGGATGTAGGTCTCGACGCCGGCGTCCTGGATCCGCACCCGGTTGGCCAGCGAACCGAAGTAGTGGCCGAGGTGCAAGTTCCCGGTGGGACGGTCCCCGGTCATGACGCGGAACCCGGAGGGATCGCTGGCGATCCGGGCCTCGATCTCGGCGCTGCGCGCCTCCGTCCGCCGCAGCGACGCCTCCGAGGTGGAGGCTGCGAGCTGTTCCCCGGCGTCGAGGGGTTGGTCGGTCATGGGCGCACTGCTTTCGTCGGACTCGTCGGGGAACCGGGGAGTGACTTTACACCGCTGCCGTACCGCTCCCGACGAGCCGGCCACCCCGTGCCGAGACCCGGGCAGCGATCTCGGCGAACACCTCCGGCGCGGTCGTGTTGCACCCCAGGTCGTGGTCGTCCTTGCCCGCCCCGTGGTAGTCCGATGACCCGGTGGCCAGCAGCCCGAGCCGGTCGGCGAGGACGCGGAGTTCAGCACGGGTGTCCCGGTCGTGGTCCTGGTGGTCGACCTCGACGCCGTCCAGCCGTCCGGACGCGGCGAGCCGCTGCAGCATCGACGGCGGCAACTCATCGCGACTGACCCGACCCCACGGGTGCGCGATCACGGCGACCCCACCCGCACCGGTGATCAGGTCGAGGGCTGCGCCCAACGCAGTGGCGTAGCGCCCCACGAAGACCGGCCGGTCGTCGGCCAGCCACCGATCGAACGCCTCCCGGCGGTCCACCACGTAGCCCAGCTCGACCATGGCGTCGGCGAGGTGCGGACGCCCGACCGAGGGGCTGGTACCGACGTGCCGCGCCAGCACGTCGCCCGGCACCGGCATGCCGAGGGCGGCGAGATTGGCCAGCATCGCCGGCACCCGGTCGCCGCGTCCCCGCCGCACCTTCGTCAGCTCGGCGAGCAGCGCCGGGTCGCCGGCCCGGCAGCCGTAGCCGAGCACGTGCACCGAGCGTCCCCAGTGCTGTGCCGACACCTCGATGGCGCGCACCACCTCGACGCCGAGCCGCTCGCCGGCCGCGGCGGCCTCGGCGAGCCCGTCGAAGGTGTCATGGTCGCTGAGGGCCACCACGTCCAGGCCGGCTGCGGCGGCCGCCGCCACCAGCGCCTCCGGCGTCTCGGTGCCGTCGGAGACCGAACTGTGCGTGTGCAGGTCGATGCGCATGCCCTCCATCCTGCCCCCACACCGTTCGGAGGTGTCAGGGCAGCATGCCGCGGACCTGGCTCAGGCCGACGTTCATGCGGGCGACGTCGGCGGTGCCGTCCATCAGCTGGTGGATGGTGGCCACCCGGTTCGGCAGGGTCGGGTCGGACGCCAGCCAGGCGTCGACCACGTCCCGGGGGGGCGCGTCGGCGCCGGCGCGTCGGAGGACTTCGGCGGTGAGCTCGGCATGGGCCGCGAGCAGCTCATCGCGCAGCGCGGCGCGAGCCATGGCGTCCCAGCGCACCTGTCGGGGCAGGCCGTCCACCCCGGCGACGAGCTCGTCGATCCCGGCGGCCTCCGCGAGCCGGTAGTGCACCGCTGCGACCCGGACCGCCGGAAGCCGGAGTCGGTGACCCACCTCCACCACGCTGAGCAGCGTGTGCGCCTGCCCGGCGGTGCCCAGGTTCGCCGCCAGCTCCTCGGGCAGCCCTGCGGCGATCCAGCGTGCCTTGGCCGTGGCTGCGGCCTCCGCGGACGCCCCACTGAGCAGGCCACCGAGCTCGCCGCGCAGCGCCGCGACCTCCGGGCCGTACTCGGCCACCGCTCCCGCCACGTCGAGCGGCCCACGTTGGTGGTGCAGGAGCCAGCGGGTCGCCCGTTCCACCATCCGCCGCAGGCGCACCCGCAGCTCGGTGGCGGACTGGGCGTCCAGGCCGGTACTGCGGCGCAGCCGCACCTCGTCCAGGCCCACCGCGTAGATGGCCCGCGACGCGAGCTGTGCCCGGATGATGTCGGCGATCCCCGCCCCGGTCTCGGTGGAGAGCCGGTGGTAGCAGGTGATCCCCTGGCTGTTCACGAAGCGGTTCACCGCGACCGTCGCGATGATCTCCCTGGCCAGCCGGTGGCCGGGCATCCGGTCGGCGTAGCGCTGTCGCAACGGCTCGGGGAAGTACTGGACGAGCCGGTCGGCCAGGTACGGGTCGTCGGGGAGGTCCGAGGCGAGCACCCAGCGGTCCAGCGCGATCTTCGTGTACGACAGCAACACAGCCAGCTCGGGACGGGTGAGACCGTCGCCGGCCGCGATCCGGGCAGCCATCTCGTCGCTGCCCGGCAGTGCCTCGATGCGGCGGTCCAGCAGGCCGTCGGACTCGAGGGTGCGCATCCAGGCCTCGTGCTGGCCGGCCAACGTCACCCGGCGGAACATCGAGTTGGCCAGCGCGAGGTTCTGGTCGAAGTTGTGTGCCAGGACCAGCCGCGCGACCTCGTCGGTCATCGAGGCGAGCAGCTCGTTCCTCGCGTCCCGGCTGAGCCGTCCAGCGGCCACCTCCGGCGCCAGCAGGATCTTGATGTTCACCTCGTGGTCGGAGGTGTCCACACCCGCGGAGTTGTCGATGAAGTCGGTGTTGATCTGGCCGCCGGCCGCGGCGTACTCCACCCGTCCGAGCTGGGTGAAGCCGAGGTTGCCGCCCTCGGCCACACTGCGGGCGCGCAACTCCCCTCCGTTCACCCGGAGCGCGTCGTTCGCCTTGTCGCCGGCGTCGGCGTGGCTCTCCGTCGTCGCCTTGACGAAGGTGCCGACGCCGCCGTTGAACAGCAGGTCCACCGGCGCCCGGAGGATCGCGCTGACCAGCTCGCTCGGCGTCAGGCGGCTGGTCTGCGGTGGCAGCCCGAGGACCTGCCGTGCCGGCTCCGACAGCGACACCGACTTCGCGTCCCTCGGGAAGACGCCACCGCCGGCGGAGATCAGGGACGGGTCGTAGTCCGCCCACGTCGAACCGGGCAGTTCGTACAGGCGCCGTCGCTCGGCGAACGACGCGGCCGCGTCGGGGTTCGGGTCGAGGAAGATGTGCAGGTGGTTGAAGGCGGCCACGAGGCGGGTCCGGTCCGAGAGCAGCATCCCGTTGCCGAACACGTCACCGGCCATGTCGCCGATGCCCACGCAGGTGAACTCGTCGGTCGCCGGGTCGAGACCGAGTTCGGTGAAGTGGCGCCGTACCGATTCCCACGCGCCGCGGGCGGTGATGCCCATCGCCTTGTGGTCGTAGCCGCTGGAGCCGCCGGAGGCGAACGCGTCCCCCAACCAGAAGCCGCGGCCCACCGACACCTCGTTCGCGAGATCCGAGAACGTCGCGGTGCCCTTGTCGGCCGCGACCACGAGGTAGGGGTCGTCGCCGTCGTAGCGCAGCACGCGTTCGGGCGGCACGACGTCCGGGCCCACGAGATTGTCGGTGACGCTGAGCAGCGCGTCGACGAACAGCCGGTAGCAGGCCTGGCCCTCCGCGAGCCACGCCCTGCGGTCGGCCAGGGGCGGGCGCTGCGGCACGAAACCGCCCTTGGCGCCGCTGGGCACGATGACGGTGTTCTTCACCAGCTGCGCCTTCACCAGACCGAGGATCTCGGTACGGAAGTCCTCCCTGCGGTCCGACCAGCGCAGTCCGCCGCGCGCCACCGCGCCGAAGCGGAGGTGGACGCCCTGCACCCGCGGCGAGTACACGAACACCTCGTACGCCGGACGCGGCTCCGGCAGGAGGGGAAGCTGCGCGGGCAGCAGCTTGATCGCCAGCGTGGGCGTCCCCGCGAAGGCGTTGGTGCGGACGCAGGCATCGACCACGGCGAGGAAGGCCCGCAGGATGCGGTCGTGGTCGAGGCTGGCCACGGCATCGAGCCCGCCGGCGAGCGAGGCACGCAGGTCGGCCACCGCAGCCTCCCTCGCCGCGGCGTCGGGGAAGGCGTCGGGATCGAACCGGGCGCGGAAGAGGGCGGCCAGACCGGCCGCGACCTCCGGGTGGGCGTTCAGTGCCACCGCGAGATAGGGCTGGCTGAACGGCAGCCCCGCCTGCTGCAGGTAACGGGAGACCGCGCGCAGCCACGTCACCTGCCGCCAGTCCAGGCCGGCGGCGATCACCAGCCGGTTCAGGTCGTCGGCCTCGCAGCGTCCGGTCCAGGACGCGACGAAGACGTCCATGAAGCGCTGCCGCGTCCCCGATGCCCGCGCGGCCTCGGCCATGCCGGGCGGAAGCTTCAGCCCGAAGTCGTAGACGAGCACCCGGGTGCCGCGCAGGTCCCAGCTGTAGGGACGCTCGTCGACGACCTCGACCCCGAGGACCGAGAGGTGCGGCATCGCCTCGGTGAGCGACATGGACCGCTGCGAGACGACCTTCAGGCGCAGGTCGGACTCGTCGGCCTCCTCCAGCGGGGCGGACAGGCTCAGCCGGAGGTCGTCCGGGCCCGCGAGCTGGTTGGCCATCCGCAGGTCGGCGACCGCGATCGAGGGCGGGTAGTCCGCCTCGTAGGCCTCGCTGAACTCCACCCCGCGCTGCTCGCTGGGCAGTTCCTCGACCAGCGCGACGAAGTCGTCCTCCCAGCTGTGGGTCGCCGCGGCGACCTCCGCGGCGATCAGGTCCGCGTCCAGCGCGCGGGGGGCATCGGGCTCGAGCCGCACGACGAAGAACAGCCGGGTCAGCACGGACTCGCTGACCAGCGTCGTGAACTCCAGTTCCACGCCGCCAAGCCGGCGCAACAGGATCTGCTGGATCCGCAGGCGGGTGGCGGTGTTGTACCGGTCGCGGGGCAGGTACACCATCGCCGTCGCGAAGCGACCGTAGCGCGCACGGCGGAGGAAGACGCGGGTCTGGCGGCGCTCCCGCAGCGCGGCCACCGCCTCCACGATGGGCTCGAGCTCCTCCACGCTCGCCTCGAACAACTCGTCGCGGGGGTAGGTCGCGATCACCTGGCGGATCGCGTTCCAGCCGTGGGAGTGCGGCTCGAAGCCTGAGCCGCGCAGCAGCCGTTCGCCCTTGGCCGCCAGGACCGGGATGTTGGCCACCGATTCGGTGTAGGCGGACGCGGCGAGCAGCCCCAGGAACCGGTGCTCGCGGACCAGCGCGCCGTCCGGGGTGAACATCCGCACCGCCAGGTGCTCCAGGTAGACCGGGCGGTGCACGGGCGAGCGCCGGGGGTCGCGGACCAGCACCAGCGGGTCCTGGTCGCCGTCGGCGGGCAGCGTGGCGTCGTCCGGCTCGGTCACGCCGGCGAGGATGCCGAGGCCGCTCCCCGGCACCGGGACCAGGCCGCCGTCGCCCGGGTAGTAGTCGGCGCTGCCGAGGAAGACGAAGTGGTCATCGGCGAGCCAGTCGAGCAGGGCAACCGCCTCCGCGGCCGCCGGCGTCCCCACCTGGCGCAGTTCCGCGGTGGCCGCGCGTGCGCGGGCGAGCATCGGCTGCCAGTCCGCGACCACGGCGGCCAACGCCTCCAGTGCCTGACGGAGGCCGGCCTGCAGGTCGGCGGCCAGGGCATCGGCCGCCTTCCCGAGCGGCGGGTAGATCTCGACCGCGATCCACGACTCCGGCACGCTGTCGGCGCCGTCCGCCAGCGCGACGATGCGGCCGGCACGGTCGCGGCTCACCCGCAACTGGGGGTGGTACAACCGGCGCAGGCTCCAGTCCTGGCGGGTCAGCTCCATCGTGACGGTGTCGACCAGGAAGGGCCGGTCGTCGGTCACCAGCAGGGCGACGGTCGACCCGTCCGTGCCCACCCCGGGCAGCTCGCCGGGCAGGACGACCCGCAGCAGGTGCTCCCCTGGCTGTCGGGTGTGCCCCAGACGCAGGTGCGTGGCCACGGTCGCCGCGAGGTCCTCGGGATCGATGTCGGCGAGGTCCGGCTCGGGCACGGGCTGGAGGTATGCGGCGAGCAGGCACTCCTGGTCGGCGCCGCCCGGCCCCTCGGCCATGGCCGAGGACAGCAGGGACGCTCGCTTGCCGGCCGAGGTACCGGGTACCGCACTGGACACGACTGCTCCTTCGCAGATGAGGCCTTCGCCAGCCTATCCACGGCACAATGCGTGGCATGGAGATACACGCCACCAACGACTTCGCCGCTTCGGTGACCGACGCGTTCGCCATGCTCACCGACAAGGTGTTCCTCCGCGCGGTGTGCCTGGCGACCGACCCGATCGAGCACAGCGTCGAGGTGGACGGCCTACGCACCTCTACCCGCCGGGTGATGCCGACGCCGTCTGTGGTGGCGCGGCTGGCCGGTCCGACGATGGCGGTGGTCGACGAGATCGCGTGGGAGCCCGGGCAGGCCGACGGCGGACGGCAGGGGGCGGCGCACATCACGGTCGAGGGCCTGCCCGCCGAACTGGTCGGACGGGTGACGCTGCGTCCCGGTGGCAGGGGCTCCGTGCTCAGCTACAACGGCGAGTTGACCGTCAACGTGCCCTTCCTGGGCCCGGGCCTCGCGCGGCAGGCGGCCCCACTGCTGCTCGAGGCACTGGAGATCCAGCAGCGCGTCGGGAACGAGTTCCTCGCGCGATAGGCCGCCCTCTTTCGCGGCCGGGGCTTCACCGGACGGCCCTCTCAATGCGTGATTAAATCACTGCGCGGCACATTCAAGGGGCCTTCACGTCCTCTCACGAGTGACTACCCGTTCGGGTGACAAGGCAAAACGTCTCGTCGGCGCGTGGGAAGAATGGGCCATGAGTTCACGAGACAATTCGTCGGTAAAAGCCTCGGCGGTGTTAGTATTCCGGTACGCAGGCCCCAGCGTTCACGAGCTTTACCGAAATAGTCACCCATTGAGGTGACAGGTGCAGATCATCAGTGTCGGGGCCGCGTTGCCCGGCCGACCGATCGATCCCCCGAGCGGCCGCCCGAGCCGGCTGTACGTCCCTCCTGCCGTGTGGAAAGTGGGTAACCCGGTGACCGCCATCACCCCTGACAAGCCCGGACGGCCGGTCCGTCGCAGACCGATGCGCGCAGGTTTCGCGCGCCTGGTCGGCCTCGTCGTCTTCGGCCTGGCCGCGGCCGCCGCCGGCATCCTGCTCGCCGCAGCCAGCCTCGTCGGCCCGCCCGTCGACTTCGCCCCGACCGAGGGGCTCTTCCTCGGCATCTGGAACGTGTTCTACGCGGTGGAGGCACCGTCCACCCGTGTCATGCTCGCCGCGGTGGCACTGGCGGCGTTCCTCGCGGCCGGGGTGGCGCTGGTGGAGCTCCGGATCTCCAACCGGTCGCGCCGCTCGACCGACCAGCGCTACGACCCGCTGGCCCCCAAGCCCGTGATGGCGCGGACCGCCGGCGTGTTCGCGGGTCCGGTGACGGTGACCGTCCTGATCCCGGCGCACAACGAGGAGGTCGCGCTCCCCCAGACCATCGCCTCGCTCCAGGCGCAGGGTCATGCGCCCGAGCGGATCATCGTGGTCGCCGACAACTGCACCGACTCGACGGTGGCGGTGGCCCGGCGCGCCGGGGTCGACGTCTTCGAATCGGTCGGCAACACGCACAAGAAGGCCGGAGCCCTCAACCAGGCGTTGCGTGGACTGCTCCCGACCCAGGGCGACAACGACACCGTGATGATCGTCGACGCCGACACCCTGCTCGACGATGGTTTCATCGAGGCCGCCGTCGCGCGCTTCACCGCCGATCGTGCCCTGATGGCCGTCGGTGGCCTGTTCTACGGCGAGGAGGGCGCCGGCATGCTGGGCCAGTTCCAGCGCAACGAGTACCGCCGGTACAGCCGCGACATCCGACGCAGGGACGGGCGAGTGTTCGTCCTCACCGGCACGTCGTCGATCTTCCGGCCGGCCGCCCTCCGGACGGTCGCCGACAGTCGGGGTACGGTCCTGCCGGGAGTCCACGGCGACGTGTACGACACCGCGGCCCTCACCGAGGACAACGAGTTGACCATCGCCTTGAAGTCGCTCGGCGCCCTCATGATCTCGCCTGGCGAGTGCACCGTGGTCACCGAGCTGATGCCGACCTGGCGCGCGCTGTGGAACCAGCGCCTGCGCTGGCAGCGCGGCGCGCTGGAGAACCTCGGCGCCTACGGCCTGACTCCGCGGACGTTCCGCTACTGGGCGCAGCAGTTGGGGATCGGCTACGGCGTGATCGCCCTGGCCGCCTACTTCGCCCTGATCGGCTGGACGGTCCTGGCGGTGGATTCCTGGGTCTGGTTCCCGTTCTGGATGTGGCTGGGCGCAGTGTTCGCCGTGGAGCGGGTGGTGACGGTGTGGGCAGGCGGCTGGCGCGCACGCCTGCTGGCGGCGCTGCTGATTCCGGAACTCTTCTACGCCGCGTTCCTCGACGCGGTGTACGTCAAGGGGGTCCTCGACATCATGCTGGGCAGGCGGGCCGGGTGGAAGCACGTCACGCGCGCACCGGTGGCCGAGGCCGTCTCGCTGGACAACCTCGTGACGGCGGGCCACCGATGAACCCCGGCCCGCTGATTCCGGAGTGGACGCTCCACACCGAGGCGTTCCAGATCCTGGCGACCTTCGTTGCGCTCAACAGCCTGATGTACGCCACGCTGGCCCTTCTCAAGGTGCTCCCGCGCGGCTACTCGATCTTCCGGTCCCGTGGGCGGAACCGCCGCACGGCCAACCGCAGCATCTATCCCGACGCAGCGACACCGGAGAAGACGACGATCTGAAGGGTGGGTCGTCGCCGCTGCGGCCGCCGGGCGGGCCTCAGGCGGCCGGGACCGCGAGGGTCATCACGCAGTTCCTGGTGCCCTTGGGACGCTCGTAGACGAAGCCCAGCTTCTCGAACATGCTGCGGGTGCCGTCGTAGAGGAACGCCGGCTTGATCCTCTCGCCCGGCTGGACGTCGCGCGGGTAGGCCTCGGCGATCCCCCCACCGGCCCGGGCGATGAGCTGAAGTGCACCTTTCACCGCTACTTCGGCGAGCCCCCGCCTGCGGGCGGACTTGTCGACGAAGATGCAGGTCAGGCGGTAGTCAGGTGACCGAACGAGTCCTGCGTCGTACTCCTTGCGGTGGTAGATGTTCGGCAGTTCCTCCGGCGGCCCGAACTGGCACCAGGCCACCGCCAGGTCGCCGTCGAAGACCAGCGCGGCGTGCGAGAGGCCCTTCTGCACGAGGAACTCCTTGTACGGCCGGCCCGCCTCCACGTCGCAGTCCATCGTCGCGCGGCGCGGGTGGAACCAGGTGCACCAGCACCCGCCGAAGCCCATGCCGTTGTGGCGTTCGGCGAGTGCGGAGAACGCCTCCCAGGTGTCCGGGCCGAGGGGACGGACGGCCAGGCCGTCCACGGTGAGGGCCCCGGTCATCGCTCAGTTCACCGCCAGCCGGTACACCCCGTCGTCGGCGCCGTTCGAGGTGGTGAAGTACAGCGCCCCGTCCGGGCCCTGGTGGACGCTCCGGATACGGCCGTGGTCGGTCACGATCTCCGTCACCCTCGTGAGCCGGTTGGTCGGGGAGACGCGGAACAGAAGGATGCCCTCGCCCTTCAGTTCGGCAACGGCGAGGTAGCCGTCCCAGTCCCCCCACTGCGCTCCCGACAGGAAGGTCGCGCCGCTCGTCGCGACGGTGGGATATCCGGAGCGCCACCGTGCCTTCGCGGCATGCGGGAACCGCTTCGTGTCGGTCATCGCGCGCTTCTCGTTGTAGCCGGGCGTGGGGCTCCAGCCGTAGTTCCTCCCCTTGTACACGAGATTGACCTCGTCGTCGCGGTTCGTGCCGTGCTCGACCTGCCACAGGTCGGTGGTGCCCGGACGGAGGGCCATTCCCTGGATGTTCCTGTGGCCGTAGTTGAAGACCAGCTTCGCGCGTCCGCCCCGGGAGTAGAACGGGTTGGACCGCGGGATGGACCCGTCGCTGCGGATCCGCAGCACCTTGCCCCCCAGGGAGTGCAGGTTCTGGGGGTTGGTTCCCTTCGCCGCGTCACCGGTGCCGATGTAGAGCATCTCGGCCGAACGGAAGACCAGCCGGCACCCGTTGTGGCGGCCGTGACCGATCGGAATCCCGGCCACCAGGATCGCCACCTTCTCCGCCGTGGTGTCACTGGTCAGGCGCCACTTCCAGACCTCGACGTCCTTCGGCTTCCCGGTTGCCGTCGATACCGACATGCACGAGTAGAAGTAGCCGTTCCCGGCCACCGCCGGGTCGGTCACGATGCCAAGGAAGCCTCCCTCGGAGTTCAGGTACAGCGGCGGCAGCGGCAGCGTCACCCGCTGCGCGGGCTGGTTCGGCCGCTTCGACCAGACCCGGCCGGCCCGTTCGCCGTAGAGCATCAGGTCGCCGGCCCAGGTGACGTCCCAGGGGATCGAGAGGCCCTCGACCACCGGGGTCACGGTGTAGGTGGGCTCCGCGGCGGTCGAGGGAGCCGGGGCCGCGGACGGGACGGCGAGGGCGAGGAGCAGAGCGGGAAGGACGAGGCGCACTCTTGCTGCGATCGGCATCGCTGACCTCCATCTGGGGTGGACGGAGCAACGGTAGGCCTCGCCGTCCACCCGCGCCAGAGGCGGACTCAGCGCAGGGCGAGGAGGCTTTCCGCCGTGGCGACGACCGCCTCCTCGTTCGACCGGGGCGTCCAGCCGAGCGCGCGCGCCCTGGCATTGCTGACCCGCCGCACCACCCGCAGCTGGGACGCCACGCCCCGGGCGGAGGGGACGAGCGGTGCCAGCACGCGGAACAGCCAACCCGGCAGCGCGATCCGGGGCACCTTGTCGGCGTCGGTTCCCAGCTTCTCCCGCAGCGTCCGCGCGATCGCGGCGAAGGGGATCGGCTCACCGGCCACTGCGAGGTAGCGCTGCCCGGCGGCCTCGGGAGCGGTCATCACGCGGACCTCCAGGTCGGCGACGTCCCGCACGTCCACGGTGTTGCTCCACAGGGGCGGCACCACGGGCATGCCGCCGGAGAGGACCCGCTGGATCAGCTGGATCGACGTGGACAGGTCGGGTCCCAGCACGGGGCCGAAGATGCCGACCGGGTTGACGACGGCGAGTTCGAGTCCCGGATGCTCGGCGACGAAGTCCCAGGCGGCCCGCTCGGCGAGCGTCTTCGACTTCGCGTACGGGGTGACCCCGGGGCCGTCGACGTCGGTCCAGTCGTCCTCGGTGAACGGCCGGTCGAGCGGCGGACGCCCGTAGCCGACGGCGGCGATCGACGACGTCACCACGACCCGCTTGACCCCGGCGTCCCTGGCGAACCGGAGGACGCGCAGGGTGCCCTCGACAGCGGGGCGGATGAGCTCGTCCTCGTCCTCGGGCTGGACGGCGGGGAACGGCGAGGCCGCGTGCAGCACGTAGTCGGCGCCTGCCATGGCGATGGACCAGCCCTCGTCGGAGAGCAGGTCGGTCTCCACATAACCCACCGCGCCGGTCGGAGCGCCGGCAGCCTGCAGCATGCGCTCCACGTCGTCGCGCCGGTCGACGGTACGCACGGTCGTGCGGACGTCGTGCCCGTCGGCCAGCAGCCGGACGATCAGGTGCGCGCCGAGGAAGCCGCTGCCGCCGGTGACCAGGACGATTGCCATGGCGCCATCCTGCCCCATGCGCCAAGCCGTACCACCGCGAGGGTCAGTGGAAGTCGCGTGACGTGTGCACGACCATGATGGGCAGCGGCTCGAGCTTGTCCGCCACCACGTTCACCACACCCTCCGGGGAGCGCTCCAGCTTGCCGCGCACGACCAGCGCGGGTGAACCGCGGGCGATCCGCCGGTAGCGCTGCCACACCCCGACCGAGCAGACCACGTTCACCAGGCCGTGCTCGTCCTCGAGGCTGAGGAAGGTGATGCCGGACGCCGTCGCCGGACGCTGGCGGTGGGTGACCAGCCCGGCCACCTCGACCCGCCGGTCGGGCTCGGCGGTGTACAGGTCGGCGGTGCTGAGCACCCCCCGGGTGGCGAGGTCGTCGCGGAGCTGTCCGATCGGGTGGTCGGCCGTACTCACCCCGGTCGCCCACAGGTCGTCGGCGAGCACTTCGGTGGGCGTCGGGTCGTCGAACAGCAACGGCTGGGACGCGACCAGCGTCCCTGGCAGCGAGTCCGGCTGGTCCAGCGCCGCGCTGCCCGCCCGCCACAGGGCCTGCCTCCTGGTCAGCCCCAGGCACTCCAGCGCACCGGCAGCGGCCAGGGCTTCCAGGTTCTCCTCCGTCACGCCGGTGCGGCGCACCAGGTCCTCCATCGAGCGGTAGTCGCCGTTGGCCCCCCGTTCGGAGACGATGCGCTCGGCCACCGGCGTGCCGATACCCCGGACGCCGGACAGTCCCAGCCGCACCGCGAAGTTCCCGTCCCTGCGGTGGTCGAGGGTCTCCTCCGGTGCGTGGACGTCGAACTCCCCCACCGGCGGCTGGTGGCGGTCGGTGCAGGAATTCCTGCCGGTCGGCCACCACCCCCCGGACTCGTCGAGCACCTCCAGGCCGGCGTCCACGCCGGAACGTGCGAGGTCGGGACGCCGGACCTCGACGCCATGTCGCCGGGCGTCGGAGACCAGCGTTGCCGGGGAGTAGAACCCCATCGGCTGTGCGCGCAGGAGCCCGGCGAGGAACGCCGCCGGGTAGTGCAGCTTCATCCAGGAGGAGGCGTACACCAGCAGCGCGAAGGACAGCGAGTGCGACTCGGCGAAGCCGAAGTTCGAGAACGCCTGGATCTGTGCGTACAAGTGGTCGGCCTCCGCGCCGACCAGACCGTTGCGGGCCATGCCGTCGTACAGCTTGGCCTTCAGCGACTCGATGCGCTCCAGCCCGCGCTTGGAGCCCATCGCCCGGCGCAGCAGGTCGGCGTCCTCGCCGCTGCAGTCGCCGACGGCCATCGCCATCTGCATCAGCTGCTCCTGGAACACCGGGACTCCCAGTGTCCGCTCCAGCACCGGCGCGAGCTTCGGGTGCGGATAGGTGACCGGCTCCCGTCCGAGCTTGCGCCGGACGAACGGGTGGACCGCGCCGCCCTGGATCGGCCCGGGACGGATCAGCGCGATCTGGATCACCAGGTCGTAGAACCGCCGTGGCTGCAGCCGGGGCAGCAGGCCCATCTGGGCACGGGACTCCACCTGGAACACCCCGATGGAGTCCGCCCGGCAGAGCATGTCGTAGACGGCCTTCTCCTCCTTGGGCATGGTGGCCAGATCCCACTCCTCACCGGTGGAGGTGCGTGCCAGGTCGAAGCAGTGTTGCAGCGCGGCCAGCATGCCCAGCCCGAGCAGGTCGAACTTCACCAGGCCCATCCAGGCGGCGTCGTCCTTGTCCCACTGGATCACGGTGCGGGCGTCCATGCGTCCGTGCTCGATCGGTACCACCTCGCCCACCGGACGCTCGGTGAGCACCATGCCGCAGGAGTGGATGCCCAGGTGGCGTGGCGCCTTCAGCAGCTGTGTGGTGAGGTCGATCACCGGCTGCGGCAGCCCGGTGTCCTCCGCCGTGACCGAGGACCCCCACCGCTCCACCTGCTTCGCGAACGCGTCGCCCTGCCCGGGGCTGTAGCCGAGCGCCCGGGCGATGTCACGGACGGCGTTCTTGGGCCGGTACTGGATGACGTTGCACACCTGGGCGGCACGCTCGCGTCCGTAGCGCTCGAAGACCCACTGGATGATCTCCTCGCGGCGGTCGGCGTCGAAGTCGACGTCGATGTCAGGCTCCTCGTCGCGCAGTGCCGACAGGAATCGCTCGAACGGCAGGTCGTAGGCGATCGAGTCGACAGCGGTGATGTTCAGCAGGTAGCAGACCGCCGAATTGGCGGCAGAGCCGCGTCCCTGGCACAGGATGCCCCGACGGCGGGCCTCGGCGACGATGTCGTGCACGATCAGGAAGTAACCCGGGAAGTCCTTGGCCTCGATCACGCCGAGCTCCTTCTCGATCCGGGCAGCGTCCGCCTCGGTCAGGTCGGGGTAGCGCACCGGCACCGCCTCCCACACCAGGTGCCGCAGCCACGACATCGGAGTGTGGCCCTCGGGCACCTCCTGCTTGGGGAGCGCGGGCTTGGCCCTGCGCAGCGGGAACGCCAGGTCGTCGGCCAGTTCAACCGTGCGTGCGACCGCTCCCGGGTAGCGGGCGAACCGCTCGGCCATCTCCGCCCCCGAGCGCAGGAAAGCGGTGCCGGCGGCAGGAAGCCAGCCGTCGAGGGCGTCCAGGCTGCGGTTGGCCCGAACGGCGGCCACGGCCTGGGCCAGCGGGTGCTGGGCGGGTGTGGCGTAGTGGACGTTACCGGTGGCGATCGTCGGCAGGCGGCGCCGGGAGGCGAGTTCGGCGAGGGCATCGTTGATCGAGGAGTCGAGGGGAAGCCCGGAGTCGATGAGCTCCACGAACACCCGCTCGGCGCCGAACCGGTGCACCAGCTCGTCCAGCTCCCTTCCGGCGGCGGCGGCACCACCGGTGGCCAGCGCCTGTCGCACCGCCCCCTTGCGGCAGCCGGTGAACACGACCCAGTGCCCTGCGGCGCGGTCGGCGAGGTCGTCCGGGTCGTACCACGGACGTCCCTTCTCTCCCCCGGCCAGCTGGCCGTGGGTGATCGCTGACGCCAGCCGGTGGTAGCCCTCCTCGCCGGCCGCCAGCACCACCAGGTGCGAACCCACCGGGTCCGGCTGGCCGGCCTGGGGGGCTGGCAGCTCGAGGGAGAGCTCCGCGCCGAACACGGTGCGCAGCGTCATCGTCTCCGCGGCCTCTGCGAACCGGACGATGCCGTACAGCCCGTCGTGGTCGGTCAGCGCCAGAGCGTGCAGTCCCAGCCGCTCGGCCTCCTCGGCGAGCTCGGCCGGGCCGGAGGCGCCGTCGAGGAACGAGAAGGACGAGTGCGCGTGCAGTTCGGCATAGGGCACGGCGTCGTCGGGACGCGTGATCTGCGGCGCCACGTAGGGGCCACGCCGCCAGGACACCGGCACGTCCTGAGCCGGAAACTTCCCGCCCTGGGGGGTGCTGAGCGTGCGCTCCAGGTCCTTCCAGCGCATCGGAGGGTTGTTGAAGCCCATCAGTCGTACCTGGCTTCCGCCCACCACCGGGCACCCTGCAGTACCAGCAGCCAGCCCGTACCGGCCTCGTCGACCACCTGGAAACGACTGGCGCTCCGGTGCCTCGCCGGGTCCCAGACGCGCTCGTCCACAGGCCACGGCCCGGCCCAGTTCAGGACCCGCAGCCGCTCCTCGCCGTTCCGCAGCACGGCGGGCCTGCCGCTCAGCCGGATGCGCTCGTCGAGGGTGACCGGAGTGCCGTCCTCGGCCAGCACCTGCACCGGCCGCGGGTCGGGGAACACCGACGCCGGCAGCGGGTCGGGCACGGTTCCCGGCCAGGGCCGCTCGACGGGGTTCAGCCGGCCGCTCCCCGAACCCTCCACGGGTCGATCGCCCCACGGCACCATCACCTGCCGCTCTGCCAGCCAACGGCCGCCGCCGATCCGCGGGGTCAGCACGCCGTCATGGCCGAGCATGCCCTGCACCCTGGACAGCACGTGGTGCACGCGCTCGTCGGAGCCCGTGCCGAACAGACCCGGCACGTGGTTCGCCAGGGCGTCCACCCCCACCGGCTCCAGCCGCACGCCGGTGACGGCGCTGTTGAGCTGGCTACCGGCGGCGGCCTGCAGCTGCCAGCGGACCCGGTCGATCACCGCCGCCGCCTCGAACACCCCCGGCGTCAGCCAGGTGCGGGCAACCAGCTCGTCCAGTTCGCCGGTGATCTCCACCCGCAACTCGGTGCAGGCCAGACCGGCGGCGGTCAGCCCGGCGATGAAGTCCTCGACGGTCGCCTTGATCGTGAACGCCACCTGGTCGATCAGGGTGAGCGGCGGCTCGAACCCGATCTGCCGGGTGAGCTCGGGCGGGGGGATGCGCGCCTGAACGGTGCTGGGGTCGCGGCCGGACGCCAGGGTGTGCAGCCGACGGCCGTGCTGGCCGAACCGGTCGCGCACCGCGTCCGCGGCGAGGGCGGCGAAGTCACCCAGGGTGTGCACGCCGAGCCGCGGCAGGAGCGTGGACAGTCCTTCGTCGCCGAGCCGGGAGACAGGCAGCGGAGCAAGGAATGCGGGAGCGCCGCCGGCGGGCACGATCCGCACCGGATCGCCGGCGTAGGCGGCCTGCAGCGCCGTGAACAACCCGTCCGCGATCCCGGCACGGCCGGTGGTGATGCCCAGGTTGGTGACAACGGCCTCAAGGAGCACCTCGGCCGCTTCCGCCTCGCTGCCGACGTAACGGGAGAAGCCTTGCGAGCGCAGCGCGCAGACACCGGGGCGGACCACCTGTACGCCGGGGGCGAGGTGTTCGATGCACGCCACCACCGCAGCGAACTCCCGCACATCCCTGGCCTCGTCCGCCGCCAGCACGGCGAGGTTCGGGCACCGTGACTGCGCCTCGCGCTTGCGCATGCCGGTGGCAACGCCCTCCGCCGACGCCTCCGGCGAACAGGCCACCACCCGGTTCGCCGACAGGACCGCGATCGGCGCGGCGGGATCAGTTCCCTCGGAGAGTGCCCATGCCGTGACCGCCCAGCCGGGGAACCACAGCACCAGGCACCGATCGCCTCCGCCCCTCGCCAGCCGTGAGTCAGGCGTTGATGTCAACGCTGTACTCACACCGAGGGAGTCGGGAAGTGCTCTCGCCTGCCTGACGGCGTCGAGAGCGGGTTCGGGGCTCTTCATCAGCCGACGGCCATCAGGCCGACCCGCTGCTCGAGCGGCGCCGGATCGGTGAGTCGGGACAGGCCTCCGTCAGGAGTGGGCAGCACCAGCCGGACGCTGCGCGGGACGGGGGTGCGTCGCGAGCCGACCGTCACCGTCACCTCCCGACTGGTGAGGTGGCCGTGGCCGTCACCGACCCCCGCCCACCGCACCGCGCTCACCGACAGCTGCGCCTCAGCCTTCGGCCAGGGACCGTGGACCAGCAGCACGCCCCCACGGTCACGCAACCGCGACATCAGGCGTGCGGCCTCCCCTTCGCCGACGCGTCCGGACGGTCGCACCGCCACCACCGGCAGGGCTTCGACCAGCGCGGCGGTTGTGGCGAGCCACTGGTCCGCCGGGTCGGGGACCAGGGCCAGCCGGTCGAGCGCGATGCCGGCGTGCCCGGCCGCCTCGGCGCCGAACTCCGGCATGCCCACGACGCCGCACCAGTGCCCCTCCCGCGAGGGCTCGGCGAGCAGGGCGAGCAGCAGCGCGCCCGAGGTCGCCAGCGAGTAGGCGGCACCCGCCTTCAGCCCGCCGTCGGGCAGCAGCTGTGCCAGCTCTCTCGGCACCGGGTACGGGCAGGGGCGGATCCGCGCCTCCTTGGCGGCGACCTGCGCGCGCAACCGCTCCAGGAGCTCGGTTCGCGGTCGTTCCACCGCCTGCATCGCCACTCATCGATCATCGAACACCCGTTCGATTTCGTCAAGGCGGCAGCACTACCGCCCCGCCGCCACTGTGCGCTCGATCACCTGACCCTGCGCCGACATGAGGGGCGCAGAGTCGGATCGGGGTCAGACAGCAGCGGTGGTGCGGGACCCGGCGTTGACCATCCGGAGCCGCTGCTTGAGTTCGACCGCCCACTCGGCCTGTTCGGCACGTCCACGGACGGCACTGATCACGTTCAGCAGTTCGCTGCCCGAGCGATACCTGATCGTTGTCCGGCGTGCCTCCTGCGGCGTGAAGTCCGCCCCGGCCAGGGCCGCGGCGAGGTCCGGCTCATCGGGGGACACCCCGGCATCCAGCCACTGCTGCACCTCCGCCGGCGTCAGTCCGGTCGCCCGCCAGGCTGCCGCGACCGTCCGGACGTGTGCCTGCGTCGCCCCCTCGGCGAGGAAGACGCGCTCATACGCGTCCAGCGACTCACGAATGGCCCACGGCGAGGAAGGTTCTTCCGCCACCGGACGCAACCGCTCCCCCTCGTCGCGCGGCGCAGGCGCCGGCACGTACGCCTCCAGCATCCTGCGGAGCACGTCTTCGCGTTCAGCGTCCAGCACAGGTCCCCCCCGAAACCAGCCGTCCCCCCGAACGGCTACGCACACCTTCCCGCCGAAACCTCCCGGTGCGTCGGCGGCGCGCCGAAGCGATCAGCCCGCGCCCGCTCCCCCCGCGCTTCCTGGACGCGGCGGGAGTTCACGCCCGGTCTGCAGGGCGACGATCATCGCATCCACATGCAGGTCGACGACCTCGGGGTCGTAGCCGCCGCGTCGCGCCAGCCCGAACTGCGCCTCGTGCAGCAGGCCCAGTGCGTCCGCCCTGCCCCCGGCGGAGGACGACAGGGCGTACACCCGGTCCATCAGTTCCTCCACGTCCTCCGGCGCATAGCCCGAGCGCCTCGTGCGAGGGAAGCCGCGGGCCAGGGTGAACCGCCCCATGACCGCCGGAGCACCCATGCCGAGTCGGCGTCCGCGCGTCCAGAAGAGCAACCCGACCACGACGAGGAGTGCGATCACCACCACGCCGGCGACGCCGGCGTTCACGGTCGCCTCCCGTTGCCGCTCACGCCTCGTCGAGCATGTGCGGGTAGTCGATCACCGTGGGCGGCAGCAGGTTCTCCTTGATCGAGCGCGGGCTGACCCAGCGCATCAGGTTCCACAGCGAGCCGGCCTTGTCGTTGGTGCCGGACGCGCGGCTCCCACCGAACGGCTGCTGGCCCACGACCGCGCCCGTCGGCTTGTCGTTGACGTAGAAGTTGCCCGCGGCATGACGCAGGATCACGGCTGCCTTGTCGACAGCGGTCCGCTCGGTGGCGAAGACGGCGCCGGTGAGCGCGTAGGCCGATGTGTCATCGATCATCTGTAGTACTTCGTCGTACTTGTCGTCGTCGTAGACGAAGATGGCCAGGATCGGCCCGAAGTACTCGGTGCGGAAGATGTCCTGGTCCGGGTTGTCGGACGTGATCAGCGTCGGGCGGACGTACCAGCCCTCGCCGCGGTCATACGAACCGCCTGCGAGGATCGTTGCGTCCGCCGACGATGCCGCCCGGTCGATGGCACCGGACAGCTTGCCGAACGCCCGCTCATCGATCACGGCGGAGGTGAAGTTGGCGAAGTCCCGCACGTCGCCCACCGCGAGCGCCTCGGTGGTGGCGACGAGCTCGTCGCGGATGAGCGTCCACAGGCCGCGCGGCAGGTACGCCCGGGACGCCGCCGAGCACTTCTGGCCGGAGTACTCGAACGCACCCCGCACGAGGGCGGCGATCACCGCTGCCGGGTCGGCGCTGGGGTGAGCCACCACGAAGTCCTTGCCTCCGGTCTCGCCGACCAGCCGCGGATAGGCGCGATAGCCCGCGATGTTCGCGCCGACCTGGCCCCACAACCCCTGGAACACCCGCGTCGACCCGGTGAAGTGGATGCCCGCCAGGTCAGGATGCGCGAGTGCCGCGTCGGAGACGTCCGCGCCGTGGCCGGGCAGCATCGTGATCACCCCGTCAGGAAGGCCGGCGTCCCGCAGGAGCTGCATCCAGTGGTGCGCGGCGAGGCTCTGCGTGAGGGCCGGCTTCCAGATCACCGTGTTGCCCATCAACGCCGGCGCGGTGGGCAGGTTGCCGGCGATCGCGGTGAAGTTGAACGGGGTGATCGCGTAGACGAAGCCGTCAAGCGGGCGATAGTCCATGCGGTTCCACACCGCCGGGGAGGACACCGGCTGGTGCGCGTAGAGCTCCCGGGCGAAGGCCACGTTGAACCGGAGGAAGTCGATGAGCTCGCAGGCCGAGTCGATCTCGGCCTGCTGCACCGTCTTGCCCTGGCCCAGCATGGTGGCGGCGTTCAGCAGGTCGCGCCGCGGGCCGGCGAGCAGTTCCGCCGCGCGCAGGAAGACCGCAGCCCGCTCGTCGAACGGGGTGGCGGCCCAGTCGGCCTTCGCCCGCTGCGCCGCCTCGATGGCAGCGGAGGCGTCCGTGGCGCTGGTCTGGTGGACGCGGGCCAGGAGGGTCGAGTGGTCGGACGGCATCCGTACCTCCAGCACGGCCGCTGACGCCCTGGAAGCGGTCCCGCCGAGCACAGGGGCGATGTCCACGGTCTCGCCGGCCAGCCGGTCCAGCGAGAGCCTCAGCGACGCCCTCTCCGCCGAACCGGGGGCACAACTGCGAACCGGCTCGTTGACCGGCCTGGGTACCTGGGTGATCGCGTCCACAAAGCGACTCTAGCGGAGCGCGGCTCGACGGGTTTTCAGCTCGCGGCCGCCTCCTGGCGACGCTTCTTCGCGGCCTCCACCGAGGCCCGGAGGGCAGCCACGAGGTCGACCACCTGGGCTTCCTTGGGTGCCTCCTCGGTGGGCGCGGGCACCTCGACACCCTCGAGTTTGGCCGTGATCACCTGCTCGAGCGCCTCGCGGTAGTCGTCGGTGAACGAGGCGGGGTCGAACTCGCCGGAGAGCTGCTCGATGAACGAGCGCGCCATCGCCACCTCAGCCTTGCTCACCTTCACATCGCCCTCCGGCTCGGCGAAGGAGCCGTCACGCAGCTCGTCGGGCCACAGCATGGTGTGCATCCGGAGCACCTCGCCCACGGGCCGGATCAGCGCGAGCGTCTCCCGCGAACGCAGGGCGACCTTCACCACCGCGGCCTTCCCGGTTTCGGCGAGTGCCTCACGCAGCAGCACGTAGGGCTTGGTGCCCACCTTCTCGGCCTCCAGGAAGTAGGTGCGGTCGAAGTAGGTGGGATCGATCTCGTCCACGTCGACGAACTGCACGACGTCGACGCTCTTGCCGTCGGCGGCTGGCAGGTCGGCGAAGTCCTGGGGTTCCAGGATCGCCATCCGCCCGTCCGCGGCCTCGTAACCCTTGGCGATCTCCGCGTAGGGCACTTCCTCGCCGTCCAGCTCGCACACCCGCTTGTAACGGATCCGGCCACCGTCGGCGGCGTGGACCTGGCGGAAGCTGATGTCCTTCTCCTCGGTCGCCCCGTAGACCTTGACCGGGATGGTGACGAGCCCGAAGGACACCGCACCCTTCCAGATGGACCTCGGCATCGCTGCCCCCTCCTGTACTCCCGGAGCTGAGTGCTCACTTCCCCTCAGCTCAACCGTTACCCAGGCTCTTCCATTCCCCCGCGCCGTGCCACAGCAGGTCGGCCCCCTCCAGCAGGGCGACCACGGCCGGCTCGTCCCACGCCTGCGCCAGCTCGAGGCCCCGGGCAGCGACCGCCGAGGCGTCCAGCCCGGGGACGTCCGCGTCGTCGGCGAACAGGCTCTGCACCGAGGTCCAGGCCAGCGTGCCCGCCTGCACCTCACCGAAATCGGGGTCACCGCCCGACACGGGGGCTGTCGATGCCTCCAGCACCGCGACCAGCCGTCGTCCGCCGGCGGCGAGGGAGGCGACGGAGGCGACGAGCAGAGCGATGTGCTCGGCCTCCTCGTCATCGTCGGGCCCGAAAGCGGCCCTCAGCCCGTCGGTGACGGCATGCCCGCGCACCGGGCCGGTGAGGACGCCGGCCCCGGCCCATCGGGACAACTCGTCGCCGGACAGCGGCACGAAGAAGAGGGTCATCGCACCTCCGCACGCAGTGCGCCGAGTTCCGCGCCGACGTCGCGCGCCCAGCGTGACAGCGGCGCGACCGCCGTAGCGCCGAGCGTGACCCGGCCGCGGAAGCTGGTGATCGAGACGTTGACCTGCTGGTCGTCGGTGGTCGAGGTCAACGCGTACACCTGACGAAGCCTGGCCTCGCCGAGGTAGCGGTCATCCTCGGGGCCGGGGACGTTCGCGACCATCACCGAGTGCGGACGGCCCGCGGCGACGGTGCCGGCCGCGACAGCGTGCAGCGTGGGCGGGGCGAACCCGGCGAGGTCCATCAGGTCGCGTGCCGGCACGCTGAGCCCGGTGTCGGTGCGGGCACGGGTGAGCGTCGCGATCGTCCGCAGGCGTTCGGCCGCCGGCATCGCGGTCACGGGCAGGCCGAGCCAGGACGGGGCGATCCGGCACCCGATGGCACTCTCCAGCACCGCGGGCTCCTGGACGGCGAGCGGCACGAGGGTCACCGGGTCCTCCACCGGCCGCCCCGTGTCGGCGAGCCAGCCGCGCACGCCGGCCGCGGCCAGTGCCAGCAGAACGTCGTGGGTGGTACAGCCGAAGGCGGCCCGGACGTCGGCGAGGACGTCGAGGTCGACCTCGACCCCGGCGACGTGCTGGGGACGCGGGCTCGCCGCGACGGTCCGGACCGCGTTCTCCACCATGCCGAGCAGTCCGGTCGCCGCCCCGGACAGGGCGCGCAGGGGGTCATTGATCGCACCCACCAGGTCCCCCAGCCCCGGAGGCTGGGTCTCGGTGGGCTCCCACTCCGAGGCCGGCGCCTCGATGGGGCCGGGAGTGCTGTCGAACAGCTCCTGGAGGAGGTGGACGTTGTCGTAGCCGTCAACGAGCGCCGGGTGCGCACGGACCACGAGCGCCTGGGTGCCCGGACCCAGGCCCGACACCAGCGTGGCGTCCCACAGCGGGTGCACCCGTTCGAAGCTGACCGCCAGCTTGCCGGCGAGCCAGTCCTCCAGGCGCTGGCCCGGCGCGAGTGCCTCGGCGTGCACGTGCCCTGCCACGCTGAAGTTGGGGTCGTCCAGCCAGCCGGGGAGCGGCCACCCCCCGACCAGGCGGCGGAACCGCGGGGAGTACTCGATGCGGTCCTTGACCCGGTCGATCAGCTGCTGTCGGCTCAGCGGGCCGGACAGGACCGCGACCACCGCCTGTTGCCAGGGCTGCGCCTCCTGGTCCCGGGCCAGCAGCGCGGCCTCCGTCACGGTCACCGGGTCACTCACGGTTTCACCCTACTCATCGCTGCTCACTCGACGAGGTACGGCGGGCACGGCAGGCGCCGATCCTCCCAGACGAATCGGGGGATCCGCCCGAGCCAGCCGCGCAGCACCTCGGCGCAGTCGTCGACGATCAGCAGGTCGTGCTTCTCCACCTCGAACGACACGACCTGGCCGAGGACGGTCCATCCACGCGGTCGCCGTGCGAGCAGCCACTCCATGGTGCGGGGATGGATGACGTCGGAGGCGAACTTCGGGTCGGCGGTGCGCACCGTGAACGCGTCGTTGAACTGGGCGCTCTCGAACCTCACCCGCTCCCCCACCCGGTTGCCGTTCACCGACAGCGCCGGAAAGGTGAACGGCAGCACGAAGCCGCACACGGCCTCGGAGTGGTTCTCGGTGACCGTTCGGGCGTGGGTGTGGCCCTGGGCGTCGGTGGTGGTCTCGGTGTGGTCGGTCTTCCAGTGGTGGGTGAACGCGTCCAGGCGGATCCCGTCGCGCTCACCGCGGACGAGGTCCTCGCTGCGATGCCCGTAGCCGCCGGTGTTGACCGGATACAGGTCCAGCACCGCGTCGTCGGAGCCGAGGAACACCCAGTCGGGATGGCCGTAGTACCAGCTCGGGGTGGACGGCTGCACCTGGCGACCCTGCAGGGCGGGGCTGGTGGCGATCGCCTGCGCCACGGGATCGAGGGCGGCCAGGAACGCGGTGAGCACGTCGGGGTCCTTGGGCGCCCCGGACGCGACGAGCCGGTTCTGGTCGATGCCGAGGTCGATGGTGCCGGCGGCCTCGCCGAAGGCCCGCGCCTGGACGCCCACCCCGGCAAGGAGGTCCCTGGCCAGGCCGGCGTCGCCGGCGACGACCCGGACGCCGTGGTCCTCGGCCTGCACCAGCGTCCGTCCCCCCATGCCGAGGCCCACCCGCGGGCCCTCCTCGCCGGACAGGAACGCGTCGGGCAGCCCGAAGGGGAGGTCGAGGCACGCGACGCGTCCCGACCAGCGCGGCCCGGCGCCGTGGTACTCGTACTCGAACACCCGGAAACCGAACCCGGCCGCGGTGGTGCCGCTGACGAGCTCGTCGACACCGCGCCCCCACCCCAATCCGAAGGGCGGCGCCTGGAGGTCCGCGACCGCGGTCATCGCCGGATTCGAGTCGTGCGTCCAGCCGAGGGCGCGTACGCGATTGAGGTAGTGCCGGCGGCGCAGCCACAGGAAGACCCCCACGACGGCGACGACCACCACGACCAGCAGCACCCACGTGCCGATTCCGTGCGGCATCCGTCCCCCTCCCGCAGCCTGGGCCCTAGGGTAGGCGAAGCGCCGACGCCGCGGCGCGGAACGGAGAAGACCCATGCGCCAGGCCCTCGGATCGCTGCTCGGCCTCCTCCTTCTGGCCGGCTGTGCCGGCACCGCATCGCCGACGACGACCGCCCCGGCCCCCTCCGCGAGCGCGCCGGCGACCTCGGCGGCGCCGACGCCGTCCGGCACCGCGAGCGCGTCGACCACGACCGCGCCGGCGAGCACGTCGCGGACCATCCACGTCACCCTCGCCGGCGGCACGACCGACCCGAACGGCGAGCG
>JAEVYS010000008.1 GCA_023392635.1 Actinomycetes bacterium
GCGCACCACCGTCGCTTCGGCCGACATGGGCGACATCTGACGCAGCTTCTTCAGCTCCGCATTCGCCTTGTCGCGCGCTTCCTTCGACAGTTTGGTGTTCTTGATGCGCTCCTCGATTTCGGCGAGATCGTCCTTGCCGTCCTCGTCGCCCAGCTCCTTCTGGATCGCCTTCATCTGCTCGTTCAGATAATACTCGCGCTGCGTCTTCTCCATCTGACGCTTCACGCGCGTGCGAATCCGCTTCTCGACCTGCAGCACGGAGATTTCGCTCTCCATCAGGCCAAGAACCTTTTCGAGCCGCTGCGGCACGCTGATCGTTTCGAGAACGCCCTGCTTGTCGGGAATCTTCACCTGCAGATGCGAGGCGACAGTGTCGGCGAGCTTGGCGTAGTCGTCGATCTGCTGGACGACGCCGACGACCTCGGGCGACACCTTCTTGTTCAGCTTGACGTAGTTTTCGAATTCGGTGACGACCGAGCGCGCCATCGCCTCGCCCTCGACCGCTTCGCCGAGTTCGTCGCCGATCACGACCGCGTCGGCTTCGTAATAGTCGCTGCGATCGGTGTATTTGAGAACCTTTGCACGCTGCGCGCCTTCGACCAGCACCTTGACGGTGCCGTCGGGCAGCTTCAGCAATTGCAGGACGCTGGCGATCGTGCCGACCTCGAAGATCGAGTCCGTCGACGGATCGTCGTCGGAGGCATTCTTCTGCGTGGCCAGCAGAATGAATGTGTCGGAACGCATCACCTCTTCGAGCGCCTTGATCGATTTCTCGCGGCCTACGAAAAGCGGCACGATCATGTGCGGAAAGACAACGATGTCGCGCAGCGGAAGAACCGGATAGGCTTTGGTTTCTCCAGCAATCAGCGGCGGGCGCGGCTTATTGGATGTCGTCATAGCCCGTATTTCCTTGTTGTTGTGCCCCTCCCCTGCAACCCGCCGAATGCGCAGTCATAGGGGAGTGCCGTGAGGCCGGGAGGGAGCATGGCCCAGAACACCGGAGACCATGCGCGAGAAATGGGTACGAAACCCCGCCCGGAGTGGTCGATTCGCCTTCGTACGCGTTCCGTTCGCATGTCTTAGGTGGCGTTGCCGCAGGGCAGTGTCAAGATCGCACGCAGATGCCCCATCCCCACGACGGCATGGAGCGAATGCGAGATTACGGCGATTCTCGGCGCCGCGGCGCACCGTGGGCGAGTTATCAAGCGCTGGCTGGCGCCTCGCCCGCCCGGTCGGAGCGGTCGGCATAGATGTAGAGCGGCCGCGCGGTGCCGTCGACGACCTCGCGGGAGATCACGACCTCCTCCACCCCTTCCAGGCTCGGCAGGTCAAACATGGTGTCGAGCAGGATGCCCTCCATGATCGACCGCAGGCCGCGGGCGCCGGTCTTGCGCTCGATCGCCTTGCGGGCAATGGCCCCCAGCGCCTCATCGGCAAAGGTGAGATCGATATTCTCCATCTCGAACAGGCGCTGGTACTGCTTCACCAGCGCATTCTTCGGCTCGACCAGGATCTTCTTCAGCGACGCCTCGTCGAGATCCTCAAGCGTGGCGACCACCGGCAGACGGCCGACGAATTCCGGGATCAGGCCGTATTTGAGCAGATCCTCCGGCTCGACCTCGCGGAAGATCTCACCCGCCCGGCGATCTTCCGGCGCACGCACGGTGGCCCCGAAACCGATCGAGGTGGTGCGGCCGCGCGCGGAAATGATCTTGTCGAGGCCGGCAAAGGCGCCGCCGCAGACGAACAGGATGTTCGTGGTGTCGACCTGCAGGAATTCCTGCTGCGGATGCTTGCGGCCGCCCTGCGGGGGCACCGAGGCAACCGTCCCCTCCATGAGCTTGAGCAGGGCCTGCTGCACGCCCTCGCCCGAAACATCGCGGGTGATCGAGGGATTGTCGGACTTGCGGCTGATCTTGTCGATTTCGTCGATATAGACGATGCCGCGCTGGGCCCGCTCGACATTGTAGTCGGCCGCCTGCAGCAGCTTCAGAATGATGTTTTCCACGTCCTCGCCGACATAGCCGGCTTCGGTCAGCGTGGTGGCGTCGGCCATCGTGAACGGCACATCCAGGATGCGCGCCAGCGTCTGCGCCAAGAGCGTCTTGCCGGAGCCGGTCGGACCGATCAGCAGAATGTTGGACTTCGCAAGCTCGACGTCGTTGTGCTTGGTCTGGTGATTGAGGCGCTTGTAGTGGTTGTGCACCGCGACCGAGAGCACCCGCTTCGCATGCTGCTGGCCGATGACATAGTCATCGAGCACCTTGCAGATTTCCTTCGGGGTCGGGATTCCGTCGCGCGACTTGACCAGCGAGGACTTGTTCTCCTCGCGAATGATGTCCATGCAGAGTTCGACGCATTCGTCGCAGATGAACACCGTCGGACCGGCAATCAGCTTGCGGACTTCGTGCTGGCTCTTGCCGCAGAACGAGCAATAAAGCGTGTTCTTGGAATCGTTGCCGCCAGACTTGCTCATTCCGATCTCCGTTCGCTTCTCAGGGCGCACGCCTCGCAGCGCGCGCTAAACCTACCATCCGCGTCCCTGCCAATATGTTGCCTGGCAGGCACAGACCGCCCCGAATTCCTCCCCCCTAACCCACCTTTACCTAACACTAGCCAAACATGCTAACGCCGGGACAATCAAGATTTCATTAATGATAACCGCCCTTCGAGGGAGGCTGGCCCTTATTGCGCCCGACCGGCTAGACAAGGGACAAATGCGGTCATTTGATGGGGGAAATCTCCTGACCAGCCGCGCCATTCCCGCCCAGAATACCTGCCTGCGCCGAATCGACGCCCGGAGACTGGGCGGAGCCCACCTCAGGATTTGGCCGCCGCCGATGCCGGCTCTTCCAGCCGCTTTTCGATCACCTTGTCGACGATGCCGAAATCCTTCGCCGCGTCCGCGGTCAGGAAGTAGTCGCGCTCCAGCGCATCTTCAATTGTCTTCAGCGGCTGGCCGGTATGCTTCATATAGATCTCGTTCAGCCGCTTTTTCAGGTTCAGGATTTCCTGCGCGTGCAGCATGATGTCGGTCGCCTGGCCCTGGAATCCGCCGGACGGCTGATGCACCATGATCCGGGCATTCGGCAGCGCGAAGCGCAGGTCCTTGGCCCCTGCGGCCAGCAGCAGCGACCCCATCGAGGCGGCCTGACCGATGCACAGGGTCGACACTTCAGGCCGGATGAACTGCATGGTGTCGTAAATGGCCATGCCCGACGTCACCACCCCGCCCGGGGAGTTGATGTACATCGAGATTTCCTTTTTCGGATTTTCCGCTTCCAGGAACAGGAGCTGCGCCACAATCACGGTCGCCATCCCGTCCTCGACCGGACCGGTGACGAAGATGATGCGCTCCTTCAGCAGGCGCGAGTAGATGTCGTAGGAGCGCTCCCCGCGATTGGTCTGCTCGACCACCATCGGAACGAGGTAGTTCATATAGGTATCGACGGGATCTCTCATAACATCTCCTGCGGCCTCGCAGCCGCGTCTCGAATCGCGATGCGCTAGAATAGCGACTTCGCTTCGAGGCGCGACTGGCGAAGACAGATATAGGTCGGGATGGTTAAGCCGGCCAGAGTGCGGCGCTTAGGCCGCCTTTTCCTCTTCGCGATACAATTC
>JAEVYS010000059.1 GCA_023392635.1 Actinomycetes bacterium
GCCCTCGCCGCGGCGGTCCGCGACGCCGTGGCGCAGCCGGCACGGCCCGCGCGTCCGGTGCCGGCGACGACGGACTCCCTCGAACTCGACGACGACCGCTTCGGCTGGATCGCCAGCGCCGTCGCGGCCGGCACCCGGGCCCCGGCCGAGCACCCCCGCACGTTCTCCGACCGGGTCGACCGCTGGGTCACCGCGCCGGTCCTCGGCCCGCTGATCTTCCTCGCCGTGATGTGGGCGGTCTTCCAGGTGACCACCACCGTGGCCGCGCCGCTCCAGGACCTCCTGGACGGGTTGTTCTCCGGTCCGGCCACCGACGGCGCGACCTGGCTGCTGGACCAGCTCGGCCTGGGCGGGACGTGGGTCCAGGGGCTGGTGGTCGACGGGTTGATCGCCGGCGTCGGCATGCTGCTGACCTTCGTTCCCCTGATGGCCCTCATGTTCGTACTGCTCGCCCTCCTCGAGGACTCCGGCTACCTCGCCAGGGCGGCTGTGGTCACCGACCGCCTGATGCGCTCCATCGGGCTCCCGGGACGGGCCTTCCTTCCCCTCATCGTCGGGTTCGGGTGCAACGTGCCGGCCATTTCGGCCACCCGCATCCTGCCGACCTCGCGCCAGCGCGTCCTCACCGCCCTGCTGGTGCCGTTCACGTCCTGCACGGCCCGGCTGACCGTCTTCGTGATGCTGGGCAGCGTGTTCTTCGGCCCGTACGCCGGCACCGCGGTGTTCGCCATGTACGTGGTCTCCATCCACCTCGTCGTGCTCGCGGGGCTGGTCCTCCGCAAGACGCTGTGGCGCACCATGGGCACCGACCCGCTGATCATCGACCTGCCGGCCTACCAGGTGCCCACGCTGCGGCTCACCGCCTCGGTCACGTGGGTGCGCCTGCAGGGCTTCCTGAAGACCGCCTCGGGCATCATCATGGCGACGGTGTGCGCGGTGTGGCTCTTCCAGTCGATCCCCACCCAGCCGGGCGGTCGGTTCGGCGAGGTCCCGGTGGCGGACTCCGCCTACGGCGTGGCCGCCCGGGCGGTCACCCCGGTGTTCGCCCCGGCGGGGTTCGCGCAGTGGCAGACCACGTCCGCCCTCGTGGTGGGCTTCGTGGCGAAGGAGGCGGTGATCTCCTCCTGGGCCCAGACCTATGCGCTCGACGAATCGACCGGTGCCGGACCCGGCACCCTCGGGGAACGCGTGCGCGCCGACTTCGGAACGTCCTCCGGCGGCCATCCCCTGCCGGCGGCGCTGGCGTTCATGGTCTTCCTCCTGGCCTACACGCCGTGCGTCGCGACGCTGGCTGCGCAGTGGCGGGAAATCGGCGCGCGCTGGACGCTCTTCGGCGTCGCGATGCAGCTGGCCACCGCCTGGTTACTGGCCGTCGCCGTGTTCCAGGTCGGAAGGCTCTTCTGGTGACCGCCGTGACCGCCGCCGTCCGTGGGCCGCTGACCCGGGTGCTGGCCGAGGTCGAGGCCGGCACGCCCACCGTCGCGGAGATCGCCCGCCGCTGCGAACTCGACGAGGCCGTGGCCCGCGCGGCCATCGACCACCTGGTCCGCGCTGGACGCGTCGAGGCGCGCGAGCTGTCGATCGGCTGCCCGCCGTCGGGGTGCGGGGGCTGCGCGTCCGCGAGCGCTGAGGGGACGCCCGGCTGCGGCCTCCCGGCCCCCGTGCCGGGCCGCCGTCCCGGACTCGTCACCCTGACGCTTGGGCGCACCCGGGGGAACTGACCGCAGAGGCTGTCGGCCCTACCAGACGGTGGGCGGCTCACGCGGGTCGGGCGGTGGCTTGTCGGGAGCGGTACGGGGTGTCGTCCACTCTTGCCAGGTCTTCTCCACGGCCCGCCGACCGTCGTCGAGCGCACGGAGCACGCGGAGCGCGAGACGGCCCACGTCGATCGGTTCGGGGTTCACCGCGGCCTCCTCCCGGCAGCTGATTGGTCTCCAGTCTGCCGCGGTCCTAGAGTCGGTGCACGTGACTGCCTCCGACGCCCCGATCGGTGTCTTCGACTCCGGCTTCGGCGGGCTCACCGTGGCGAGGGCCCTGCTCGACCAGCTCCCCAACGAGGACATGATCTACCTGGGCGACACGGCCCGGGCCCCCTACGGCACCAAGTCGATCCCCGAGGTGCGCGAGTACGCGCTGGAGTGCCTGGACTACCTCGCCGACTCCGGCGTGAAGGCGCTGGTCATCGCCTGCAACTCGGCGTCGTCCGCGGTGCTGCGGGACGCAAGGGAGCGCTACGACGTGCCGGTCATCGACGTCATCCTGCCCGCCGCGCGCCGCGCCGTCCGCGCCAGTCGCAGCGGGCGGATCGGGTTGATCTGTACGCAGGCCACCGCGACGTCTGGAAGCTACGACGACGCGCTCGCCGCCGTCCCCGGCGTCCAGCTGGTCACCGCGCCGTGCCCGCTCTTCGTCGATTTCGTCGAGGCCGGCATCACCGGCGGCGAGGACCTGCTACGCGCCGCGCAGGGTTACCTGCTCCCGCTCCGCGAGGCGGGGGTCGACACGCTGATCCTCGGCTGCACGCACTACCCGCTGCTGGCCGGCGTCATCGCGTACGTGATCGGCGACGACGTCACCCTGGTCTCCTCCGCGGAGGAGTGCGCCCGCGAGGTCTTCGCGACGCTCACCGACCAGGGGCTGCTGCACGACCGCCCACGCACCCCCGACCTGCGGTTCCTGACCACCGGCAGCCCCGAGCTGTTCGCCGGCATCGGGCGCCGCCTGATGGGTGGCTTCGTGGACGAGGTCGAGCAGGTCTACACCGTCGCCGGCTGACCGCAGGGCGCCGCCGTCCGGTTCAGCGGCCGGAGCCGCCCCACAGCCCGCCACCCCTCGGCTCCGCCGCGGCCGGTCGGCCGTCGCCGTGCTGTCCGTCGCACCACTGGCCGGCCGGCACCATGGCCTTGACCTGGTCGACGTGCTGGCCGCAGCCGGCCCAGGTGGTCTTGCCGCACACGGTGCAGGCGACGGGACGACACATGGTTCTCCTCCAGGGCGACGCTCGGGCAGGACAACATACCTCCTGGGGTATGCCTGCGATGACTTCCGGATCTCCAAACCTACGCGGTGTCGCCGATGAGGGGGTGTCTGCGAGCGACGGTAGGGTGAGCCCATGCCTACCCGAGCCGACGGCCGCACTCCTTCCGAGCTCCGCCCTGTGCGGATCAGCCGCAACTGGCTCGACCATGCCGAGGGGTCGGTGCTCGTGGAGTTCGGCAACACCCGGGTGCTCGTGGCCGCGTCCGTCACCGAGGGCGTGCCGCGATGGCGGAAGGGGTCCGGGCTGGGCTGGGTCACCAGCGAGTATGCGATGCTGCCGCGAGCCACGCACACCCGCAGCGACCGCGAGTCGGTGAAGGGTCGCATCGGTGGGCGCACGCACGAGATCAGCCGGCTGATCGGGCGCAGCCTGCGGGCGGTGATCGACTACCGGGCGCTCGGCGAGAACACGATCGTGCTCGACTGCGACGTGCTGCAGGCGGACGGCGGCACCCGGACGGCGTCCATCACCGGCGCCTACGTCGCACTGGTGGACGCCGTCGAATGGCTCCGCACACGGGGCGCGCTCGCCGGGGAGCCGCTGACCGGCAGCGTGGCGGCCGTGTCGGTGGGCGTGATCGACGGCACGCCCATGCTCGACCTGCCCTACGTCGAGGACTCCACCGCCGACGTCGACCTCAACGTCGTCGCCACAGGGGCCGGCGAGCTGGTCGAGGTGCAGGGCACCGCCGAGGGCAAGCCGTTCAGCCGTGCCGTGCTCGACGAGCTGCTCGACCTCGGCCTCGCCGGGTGCGCCGAACTCACCCGGCTGCAGCAGGAGGCACTGGGCCGATGAGCGGGGCGCCCAGGAGCACCGTGGTCGTCGCCACGCACAATGCCAAGAAGGCCGCCGAACTCCACCGCGTGCTGGCCGCCGCCGGGGTGGTGGCCGAGGTGAAGGGGCTCGACGACTTCCCCGCCTACCCCGAGCCCGCAGAGACCGAGCGCACGTTCGAGGGCAACGCCGTTCTCAAGGCGCGGGCCGCGGTCGCCGCCACCGGGCACGTCGCGGTCGCCGACGACTCCGGTCTCGAGGTCGACCTGCTCAACGGCATGCCCGGCGTCCGCTCGGCCCGGTGGTCCGGCCCCGACGCCACCGACCAGCGCAACCTCGACCTGCTGCTGGCCCAGCTCGCCGACACGGCCGAGGCCGATCGCACGGCCCGGTTCGTGTGCGCGATGGCACTGGTCACGCCAGGCGGAGCGGTCCAGCTCGTCCGGGGCGTCATGGAGGGCCACCTGGTGCTGGAGCCACGGGGCCGCAACGGGTTCGGCTACGACCCGATCTTCGTGGCGAGGGGCAACGAGGTGACCAACGCCGAGCTCACCCCCGAGGAGAAGGATGCGATCAGCCACCGCGGGCAGGCCGTGCGCGCGATGGTCCCGCTCCTGCAGGCCGCGCTCGCGGCAGAGGCGATGGAGGTGGAATGAAGCAGTACCTCGACCTTCTCGACCACGTGCTCACCCACGGCGTCGAGAAGTCCGACCGCACCGGCACCGGTACCCGCAGTGTGTTCGGACACCAGATGCGCTTCGACCTCTCCGAGGGCTTCCCGCTGCTGACCACGAAGAAGCTGCACACCCGCAGCATCTTCGGTGAACTGCTGTGGTTCCTGCGGGGTTCCACCAACGTCGGGTGGCTCCACGAGAACGGCATCACGATCTGGGACGAGTGGGCCGACGCCAACGGCGACCTCGGTCCGATCTACGGCTACCAGTGGCGTTCCTGGCCCACTCCCGACGGCGGTCACGTCGACCAGATCAAGGCCGTGATCGAATCGATCCGCACGAATCCGGACAGTCGTCGCCACATCGTGAGCGCATGGAACGTCGGGCAGCTGTCGCAGATGGCGCTGCCGCCGTGTCACGCGTTCTTCCAGTTCTACGTGGCGGAGGGCAAGCTCTCCTGCCAGCTCTACCAGCGCTCCGCCGACGTCTTCCTCGGCGTGCCGTTCAACATCGCCTCCTACGCGCTGCTCACCCACCTGGTCGCCCAGGTCACCGGTCTGGGCGTCGGCGACTTCGTGCACACCCTCGGCGACGCCCACCTGTACTCCAACCATCTGGAGCAGGCGAAGCTGCAGCTGTCCAGGCAGCCACGGCCGCTGCCGCGGCTCGTGGTGAACCCTGCGGTCACCGGGATCGACGAGTTCGAGCTCGGTGACCTCGAGGTGCTCGACTACGACCCGCACCCGGGCATCAAGGCCCCGATCGCGGTCTAGGGCCGGGAGCACGCTGTGCAGCTGATAGCGATCGCCATCGTCGCCGCGAACGGCGTGATCGGCGACGGCGACCACCAGCCGTTCGAGATCCCGGAGGACTGGGCGCGCTTCAAGCGCGTGACCAGCGGCCACGTGCTGATCATGGGACGCAGGACCCACGAGGCGATCGCGCGTTGGCTGCCCGGCCGCACCACGATCGTGGTGACCAGCCGCCCGGACGCGATCGAGCTACCCCGTGATGGCAAGGCGGACGGACGCGCGGCGGGCTCGCTCGACGAGGCCATCGACCTGGCGGGCACCATCGACGACACCGTCTTCGTCGCGGGCGGGGGCACGCTCTACCAGCAGGCATGGCCGCTGCTGACCGACCTCGACCTCACCGAGGTGCACGCGGATGCGGAGGGGTCGGTGTACCTGCCCGCTGTCGAGCCGTCCGCCTGGCAGGAGGTCTCGCGCGAGCCCCACGAGGGCTTCGACTTCGTGCACTACCGGCGGCGCTGATGCTCCTGCCGAAGCGCATCGCCGAGGGGGTTCGCGCGGGCGACATCACCGTGGCGTTCCGCCGTTGGGAGCAGCCCCGGGTCAGGGTGGGCGGAACACAGCTGACCGGCGCCGGCATCGTGCGGTTCGATGCGGTGGAGGAGGTGTTCGACCAGGCGGAGCTCACCGAGGAGGACGCGCGGGCGGCCGGATTCCCGGATCTGGAAGCCCTGCGGAGGGTCCTCCAGCCTCCCGCCGTCGGGTCGTCCCGTCCCGCCGGTCCACGCTCCGGCAAGGGCGGCGACCACCTCTACCGGATCCGGCTCTCCTGGGTCGGCGAGGACCCGAGGGTGGCGCTGCGCGAGGACCTGCCGGGTGCCGCCGGGCTCGCCGAACTCACGTCTGCGGTGGCCCGGCTCGACGCGGGCAGGCGCTCAGGCCCGTGGACCCGGCAGATCCTGGAGTGGATCCGGGACAACCCGGGGGTGATCTCCACCGAACTCGCCGCACTGCTCGGGCGAGAGGTGGCGCCGATGAAGGCGGACATCCGCCGGCTGAAGGCGCTGGGGCTGACCGAGAGCCTGCGGATCGGCTACCGGCTGTCGACGCGGGGCAGGGCGTACCTCGAGTCGCTGGGGTGAGCGTGCGTACCCAGGCCTCGGTGATGCACCTCGACCTCGACGCGTTCTTCGCCGCCGTCGAGCAGCGCGACAAGCCGTCCCTGCGCGGGAAGCCGGTGATCGTCGGCGGGGTGGGGCTGCGTGGCGTGGTCTCCACGGCGTCCTACGAGGCGCGGAAGTTCGGGGTGGGGTCGGCGATGGCGATGAGTGAGGCCCGTCGCCGCTGTCCACACGCGGCGTTCCTGGCCGGGCGCTTCGACGCCTACCGGGAAGCGAGCGGCATCGTGATGGGGCTGCTGCGCGAGCTGTCCCCGCTCGTCGAACCGCTGAGCCTCGACGAGGCGTTCGTCGACCTGGCGGCAGGACCCGAGGGGCCGCTGGACACCGACTCGCTGCTGGCCCTGGCGGCCGACCTTCGGACGCGTGTGACGGCGGCCACCGGCGGGCTGACCGCGTCCATCGGGCTGGGCACCTCGAAGTTCATCGCGAAGGTGGCCAGTGAGCTCGCGAAGCCGGACGGCGTGCGGTTGGTCGAACCGGGGACGGAGGTCGCCACCATCGCGTCGCTGCCGGCACGGGCGATCCCCGGCGTGGGCCCGGCGACCATGGACCGTCTGTCCCGCCTCGGCGTGAAGACCGTTGCCGACCTGCAGCAGCTCTCGTCCGGGGAACTGGTCCGTGAATTGGGCCGGTCCGCCGGCGAGCACCTGCACCAGCTGGCACTCGCGCTGGACGACCGGCCGGTTGAGCCGGAGCGGGAGACGAAGTCGATCTCGGTGGAGGACACGTTCGAGCACGACATCGCCGACGCCTCACTGCTCGGGGCGATCGCCGACCGGCAGGCAGCGCAGGTCGCAGCGCGCCTCGCGCGGGCAGAGCTGTTCGCTCGCACGATCACGGTCAAGGTGCGCTGGCCCGACTTCTCTTCGGTCAGCCGGTCGAGGACGCTGGACGGGGCCACCGACCGCGCCGAGGTGGTCAGCCAGGTCGCGCGCAACCTGCTCGACGGGCTCGAGACCAGCCAGGGTGTCCGCCTTCTCGGCGTGGGCGTCTCCGGGTTGGTCGACATCGCCCAGGAGCCGTTGTTCGACCTCGAGGTGAGCGGCAGCGGCCGCGTGGTCGAGGAGGCTGAGGCACCGCTGACCCGTCGCCCGGCCGGCTGGCTCCCGGGTGCGGACGTGGTGCACGTCCGGTACGGCACCGGCTGGGTGTGGGGGTCCGGGCTGGGCAGGGTCACCGTCCGGTTCGAGACCGCGCAGACCGGACGGGGACCCGTCCGCACGTTCGCGACCGACGATCCGGAGCTGGGCGCGGCACCACCGCGCGACGCGGCGCCGAGCCACGCGGAATGAAACGGGCCGAGGCCGTCGAGACCGGGCTTGGCGGAATGCCCGATCTCGACGACCTCGGCCGACGTCGGCCGTACGCTGGCGCCGGCCGCTGGACAATGCAGGGGGGTGGCCCGACCGAGTCCGGGGGATGACCGGCCGGGCACTGCACTGTGACGTGTGGGAGAACTCCGCCCCTCGGTCCGGATGCCTCGAAGTGGTGTCCTCGCGAAGTACTCTTCCTTCCCTTGTCGTGCCGCGGAAGGGGACGGGCGGGGTTTGGTGCTGCATACCCCCACGCTCTTGGTGCAGTTGTGCTCAGGCACGTGCCCCGACGCTGGTCCCAGTAGACTCGCGACCGGTCGCCGGCCGGAGTGGTGGAATTGGCAGACACGCAGGATTTAGGTTCCTGTGCCTTCGGGCGTGAGGGTTCAAGTCCCTTCTCCGGTACCCCGATAGTGCCTGCGGAGGTCGCGTTCGTCATCCGGTCGAGCGCGCGACCGGGCAGGATGCGGGCGAGACGTGCTGGTCAAGCGGGCTGGCGATGTTCTGGCCATCTGCCGATTCGTGGGCTGCGACCATCCCCATCACGACGTCGAAGCCTCGCTGTCTTGCGCCGGCAGCTTGTCGCCGCGTCTCCATGACAATGTGGCTCCGGGTCTTGCGGACTCATCGATCTAGATCTATGCTTTCGATCAACGTCGAGCAATCGATGCACATCTATGGGATCGGAGCGTAGTGCCGTGGATTACTTCGTCAGTCTCGCCAGGGCGATTGCCGATGAGCGGGTGGCCGATGCTCTGACTGGTGCAGCCGCGTCGCGCAGGGCGCGGGCTGTGCGGGCAGAGCTGGTGTGTGTGGAGCGGTCCGAAGAGTCGCGGTGGTCGCGGCGCGGAGGCTGCCTGATGGTTCCTGCGGGCTTGGTTGCGTAGTCAGGGCGGACGCCCGGCGCCGCGCCTCCGACGGCACAGGCGCCCCTCCGGAGCCTTGACGGTGAGGCGCGGAAATCGGCTAGGGAGTTGGGGAAGGCCGGTCAGCCTCGCCGGTCGGCTCATCGGGCACCTCGGTCCACGTCGAGTCGCAGCCGGGGCACCGGTAGACGGGAGATCCGCCGAGGAGTTCGTCGGTCGCCACTGTGCCGCACCGGTCCTGGCAGGGGTTCCTCACGAGATCGCGGATCATGGCACCATCCTGCATGCGGTGCCGCGGATGTCCGAATCGACGCTGCCCGGTTGCGCCCCTCGACGGGTGCCCGGCTACATCCGATGGGCCATCGGCATCAGGAAGAGGTAGGTGTTCCCGATCGCGAGAACGGCGAGCAGGGCCAGGTACGGCACGGCGGTCGCCCGGCGGCGGGCCGGGCTGCCGTAGCGGCGGTTGGTGATCCGCCGGATCGTATAGGCGGACCCGGCGATGCCGAGCGCGAGCGTGAGCAGCTGGAGGATCAGGATGGTGGCGGGATCAACCAGCGCCGACGGCACGGTCGAGTGGATCCCCAGCAGCGAAGACACTGTCGTGACCACCGCACCGCCTTCGGCGAGCAGGTGAAACAGGTTGTGGGCCAGGTGTGCGGCGATGTCCAGGGGGATGAGGGCGTAGCCGAACCGGGCAAAGTTCTGCACCGTGGTCTCGAGGTTCCCGCGGGCGGCGGCGCGGGAGGCGAGCGCCACCATGCCGACCGGCAGGCCGACCGCCACCACGAACGCCGCGGTGAAGATCAGGGGATAGCTGGTGATGCCGGTGGTGTCCTTGATCCCGGCGAGCACGTCCGTCCAGATCGACAGCATGGTGAGGTTCTGGATTCCGACGATGCCCATGATCGCCATGGCGAGGAACGACTCCTCGACTTTCGGCTTGTCCAGGAACCACAGCTCGCTGAGTGGCTTGCGGGTGCGGACGGTGATCGCGTCGTTGGGGCACGCCTTGATGCAGTTGGCGCACAGGTTGCAGTTGGCGCTGGAGTCCATGGTGCGCGGGAAGCTGAACAACGGGCAGCCGGGCTGGGTCGCCGTGCCGTTGTAGCAGGCGGCCCTCGCCGTGCAGGTGCGGCAGATGTTGGTGTCGGCCCGCAGCTCGACGGCGCCGCCGCGGGAGTAGTTGCTGCACAGCCCGCCCAGGAAGCACAGGTACCGGCAGAACGTCCGGCGCTGGAAGAAGGCTCCGGAGACGATCACCCCGGTGGTCAGCAGCAGGAGCAGGACGCCCGAGCCCCAGGGTGACTCGACGATGCCCCAGACGTGGTCGCTCCACGTGATCGCCAGGAACTGGGCGTCGATGATCCACAGCCCGTACAGCTTCAGGAAGCGCGGCACGGGCCGGTTGACCCCGACGAGCTTCTGCACGACGTCGGAGATGGCGCCGAAGGGGCACACCGCGCACCACAGCCGTCCCATCAGCACGAAGGTGATCGGCAGGACCGGCCACCACAGCACCCACATCAAGGCGGTGCCGGCGTTCCTCGAGGCAGCGGCCGGGCCCGCGAGGAGCTGATAGGCGACCAGGCCGAAGACGGCAGCCACCGGTACCTGGAAGACGGCGGGGTACAAGCGGCTGCGCATCAGGCGCGACACGATCGGGATGCGCAGGAGGTCTCGACCCAGGGATCGCTGTGGCAGCTCCCGGGTGTCGTCGAGGTCTGCGTCCGTGTTCTCCTTCGGCAGGAGGGGAAGCATGGTGGGCATCACTTCACCTCCGAATCCTGGCTGAGCTGCCTGGGAGCACGTGTGCGGCTGCGACGACTCGCTGAGCGGTCACGCCGTCGCAGGACAAGGGCGGAGCCCATCACGCCGGCGTTGACGGCGGCGAACACACCGATGAGTGGAGCGGCCGGACGGGGCGCGGCTGCAGGCTCGGCATCCGAGTGGCTGTGGCCCGTGGCGTGCCGCTCGGGACCGGGCGTAGTGTCCGGATGTTCCGACGGATGGGACCTGTGCTCCATTCCCGGCATCTCTGCGCCGTCCATGCCGGCCATGTCGTGGTTCATGCCGGCCATGTCGTGGTTCATGCCGGGCATGTCGTGGTTCATGCCGGCCATCGGCTCCGTTGTTGCCGGCGGGGCGCTCGGGGAGGGTGCCTCACGCGGCAGCTCGCCGGCACCGGCGGCGAATGCCTGCTGTACAGCGAAGGGGGAGAGCGCCACGACAGTCACGGCGGTGGCGACGAGGGAGCGTGTGAGCATGCGAGCCTCCTGGGCGGGGGAGAGCGTGAGCGGGGGAGGAGTGGCGGCGGGAGTCCGGCAGGGTGACGGCCTAGTGCCGGTGGACCATCCGGAAGCCGAGCAGGCTCGGGTCGAGCGTGCCGAAGACCATGGCGATGTGGGCGACCACGAGGAAGCCGTAAGGGGTCATGCCCATGCTCGACGTCATGCCAAGGTTGTCGGCGACCGGGCTGGGGTCCAGGAGCGCGGCCAGACCCAGGACGCCGGTGACCAGGAGGACCACGATCGTTGCCACCGGGCTGGGGAGGGTTCGGACGGGGGTGGCGGGCCGCTGCCGAGTGGCCGTGCTGGTCATGAGCTGTTCCTGCTTCTGCGCCGGAGGTCGGGACTGGTTCAAGGGTCCGCGACGCGGACAGCGCGCTTTCGCCCAATTCGATGAAGTTTCTGTGAAGTTCGTTATCGGACGGGCTCCGGGGGGAATGCGACGTGGCGCGGACCCGTTCGGAGAGATACCCACCGGGGGTATCAGAGGAGGAAACATGACCGCACACGATGTTCACGCCGGGCAGCCGAGCCAGACCGGCCGTGGCGGGCACGGCGACCCTCCCCGGCCGGGCGACCACGCCGAGCCCGGCGGCCACGGCGGCCACTCGGAGCACGGGGGCCACGCCGGACACGGTGGCCACGTGCAGCGCTTCCGGCGGCTGTTCTGGCTGATGCTGGTGATCGCGGTCCCTGTGGTGGCACTCTCGCCGATGTTCGCGATGTTGCTCGGCTACGAGGTGGCGGGCAGCGGCCCGGTCGCCTGGGTGCCGCCGGTGCTCGGGACGGTGCTGTTCCTCTGGGGAGGCTCGCCGTTCCTGAGCGGCGCAGTGGGCGAACTCCGGTCGCGGCGACCGGGAATGATGCTTCTGATCGGTTTGGCCATCACCGTCGCGTTCGTCGCCAGCTGGGGTGCCACCATCGGGCTGCTGAGCCATACCCTCGAGTTCTGGTGGGAGCTTGCGCTGCTGATCGTGATCATGCTGCTCGGCCACTGGCTGGAGATGCGCTCCCTGGCGCAGACCACGAGCGCTCTCGATTCCCTGGCGGCACTGCTGCCGGATACCGCGGAGGTGGTGCGCGGCGACTCGGTGGAGAAGGTGGCTCCTGCCGACCTGGTGGTGGGCGACGTGGTCCTCGTGCGTCCGGGCGGCAGCATTCCGGCTGACGGGCGGATCGTCGACGGCGAGGCCGAGCTGGACGAATCCATGGTCACCGGCGAGTCCAGGACGGTGCGGCGCGGTCGAGGCGCTGCGGTGACGGCCGGTACGGTGAGCACCGACTCCGGGCTGCGCGTCGAGGTGTCGGCGACCGGTGAGGACACCACGCTCGCCGGCATTCGGCGGCTGGTCGAGCAGGCGCAGTCCTCCACCTCACGGGCGCAGCGCCTCGCGGACCGTGCCGCCGCCTGGCTGTTCTGGTTCGCGCTGGGAGCCGCGGTGGTCACCGGAGTCGCCTGGACGCTGCTGGGCATGCCTGACGAGGCGGTCGTCCGCGTGATCACCGTGCTCGTGATCGCCTGCCCCCACGCCCTCGGGTTGGCGATCCCGCTGGTGGTGGCCATCTCGACCGAGCGCGCCGCGCGGGCGGGGGTGCTGGTGAAGGACCGTCTCGCCCTCGAGGCCATGCGCACGGTCACCACCGTCGTCTTCGACAAGACCGGCACCCTCACCAAGGGCCAGCCCGCACTGGTCGCGGTGGACGCCGTTCCCGGACACTCTGAGTCCGAGGTGCTGTCCCTCGCTGCAGCGGCGGAGTCCGACAGCGAGCATCCACTGGCCCGTGCGATCGTCCGCGCCGCGCAGGAGCGCCGGCTCGACGTGCCCTCGGCGAGCGGCTTCAGCTCTCAGCCCGCTCTCGGTGTCCAGGCGCAGGTCGACGGTGTCGGGGTTCGCGTCGGTGGGCCGCGGCTGCTGAGCGACCTCGGCATCAGCGACCCCGCCACGGGGTCCGGGACGCCGGACGCCGGCCTCACGAGGCTCTTCGTTGTCCGGGCCGGCGAGGTGGTGGGCGCGCTGGGGCTCGCCGACGAGCTCCGTCCCGAGTCGGCGCACGCGGTGGACGCGCTGCACCGGCTGGGTGTGCGCGTGGCGATGATCACCGGCGACGCGCGAGCCGTTGCCGATCGGGTCGCCGGGCAACTGGGCATCGACACGGTGCTCGCCGAGGTGCGACCGGAGGAGAAGGCGGCGAAGGTCGCAGAACTCCAGCGCGACGGCGAACGGGTCGCCATGGTGGGCGACGGCGTGAATGATGCTCCCGCGCTGGCGCAGGCCGATGTGGGGCTGGCCATCGGGGCGGGCACCGATGTGGCCATCGCCTCGGCAGGGGTGATCCTCGCTGGTGATGACCCCCGGACGGTGGTCTCGGTGATCGAGCTGTCGAAGGCCAGCTACCGCAAGATGCTGCAGAACCTGTGGTGGGCCGCCGGCTACAACCTGGTGTCGGTGCCCCTCGCCGCCGGTGTGCTGGCACCCATCGGGATCAACCTGCCGATGGAGGTGGGAGCGATCCTCATGTCGCTGTCCACTGTGGTCGTCGCGCTCAACGCCCAGTGGCTGCGTCGTCTCGACCTTCGTCCGGACCGGCTGGGCGGCTAGTACTGCAGGGTCGTCATCATGCCGACCTCCGCGTGGTAGGTGTTGTGGCAGTGGTAGGCCCACCGCCCGGGGTTGTCGGCCTGGAGGTCGGCGGTGACGGTCTGCATGGGCAGCACCAGCACCGTGTCCTTGCGCAGGCCGGCGCTGCCGGGCAGCGACCACGTGTGGCCGTGGATGTGCATGGGGTGGGCCATCATCGTCATGTTCGTCATCTGCAGGCGCAGTCGGCGGCCAGGGCTGGTGCTGATCGGGGTGTCCGACCCGAACGTGGTGCCGTTCATGCCCCACGCGTAGGGCTTCATCTGACCGTTCAGCGTCACCTGCTCGAACTGGTCGGGCTCGTGTTCCGGCAGCCGGGCCGACTCCGCAGGCATCAGGCTCGTCAGCAGCAGTGGCTCGCTGTCGAGTTCGGCCGGGAGCACGTCGGCACGCGGTCCGGAGCCGGCCGCGGTCCGGACCACAGCCAGCCCCTGCCCCTTCTTGCCCTCGGCCTTGGCGACCAGGGGGAACACGCCGTCGCCCAGGGTGACCAGGACGTCGACGCGCTCCCCTTGCGCCAGGTGGAACGCGCGGGTCTCGACGGGTTGGACCGGGAAGCCATCGGTGTGGGTGATCCTCATCGAGTGCCCGCCGAGGGCGACCCGGAACAGCGTGTCGGCCGCGGCGTTGATGAACCGGATCCGGGCGCGCTGGCCCGGCTTGGCGCCGAGCGCGTACGGCGCCGCCGGGATGCGACCGTTGACGAGGTAGTGGGGATAGGGGATGTCCCCCACGTCACCCAGGGGCGAGTCGCCCATGCCCACCATGCCGCCCATGTCGTGGTTCATGCCTTCGCTCACCGTCCCGTGTTCGGCCTTGAAGGCGGCGAGGATGTCGTCGGGGCTCGCGGCGATGCCGTCGGTCCAGTCGTCCAGCACGAGCACCCACTCGTGGTCGTACCCGCCAGGTTCGGCGGGGTCGTCGATGATCAGCGGCGCGTACAAGCCGCGGTCGATCTGGACGCCGCTGTGGGGGTGGAAGAAATAGGTGCCCGGGTCGGGCGCGGTAAAGGTGTAGGTGTGGTCTGCGCCCACAGCGATCGCCTCCTGGGTGATGCCCGGAACGCCGTCGGCCGCGTTGTGCAGGGCGATGCCGTGCCAGTGGACGCTCGTCTCGGCGGGAAGCGCGTTGCGCACGCGCACCTGCACGACCTCGCCGGCCTTCGCCCGGAGCAGCGGGCCGGGCACCGTGCCGTCATAGCACCAGGTCGCGGGCGAGATGCCGCCCAGGTCCACCTGCGCCGGGCCGGGATTGAGGACGGCCTTGACCGCGGGAGCGCCGAAGGTGGGCGTCGGCGGGGGGCTGACCGGTCCGGCGGGCGTGGGGCCGGACGCGGCGGTGCAGCCGCCGAGGAGGGCGGCGGCGCCCAGGCCGAGGCTGCCGGCGATCAGGTCACGTCGGGTGGGGCGGTACGGCACGTGGTGGACCTTCCGGTTTCGTCGTCGTGCCCAGCCTTCGTGGCGTCGCGGCGTGTTCCCAGCCGGTTCGGTGTTGTTTCGATGAAGTTCTCAGCTCACCGGAAGCCGGACGGTGAGGACGGTGCCGCGGCCGCAACCCTGGCTGGCCGCTGTGAGCTGGCCACCGTGGGCGCGGACGATGGCTCGGCTGATCGCCAGGCCCACCCCGGTGCCGCCGCTGTCACGGTCGCGGGCGGTGTCGGCGCGGTAGAAGCGCTCGAAGATGTGCGGCAGGTGTTCGGCCTCGATGCCGTCCCCGTCGTCGGCGACCAGGATGCTCACCGCGTCGGGGTCCGCGAGAACCGAGACCGTGACCTGACCATCTGCCGGCGTGTGCCGCAGAGCGTTCGACAACAGGTTGCCCAGGACCTGGGCGATCCGGGAGCGGTCCACGCGGACCACGGCGGCGACGGCTGCCGGCCTGAACGTGAGGCCGACCTGCTTGCGCTCGTAGCCCTCCCTGGCCGCGAGGACGGCCTCCTCGGCCAGCCGGCTCGGGTCCGCGTCCTCGAGGGTGAGGTTGAGCCGTCCCTCTTCGGCGGCAGAGACCTGGCCGAGGTCGTCGGCGAGGTGCGCGATCCGTCCGATCTGGCTGGACAGGATCTGCCACGCCTGCGGCCCGGGTTCGATCGCGCCGTCCTCGAGGCTCTCGACGCAGACCTCCATGCTGGCCAGTGGCGTCCGGATCTCGTGCGCGAGGTCGGTCAGCAGGCGCCGCCGGCTGGTCTCGATGGAGTCCAGCCGGCTCGCCATCGTGTTGAAACTGTCGGCCAGGGTGGCCAGCTCGCGGGAATCGGGCCCTTCCACCCGCTGGGCGTAGTCGCCGTCGGAGATCCGTGCCGCCGCCTCGCCGAGGTCGTCCAGGGCGCGGCGGAGCCTCCCGCTGATCAGCACGCTGACGAGGATCGCCCCGGTGGCGGCGATCAGCAGGCCGATCAGCAGGGCGAGCGTGCCGGCCGTGTTGAACGCCTCCTCGGAGTGGGCGAGGACGTCGGGACTGTCGTGGCCCGCCTCCCGCATGTGGGCCTCGAACAGGGGCGGACCCGCGATCACCGCCACCACGATCATGGTCAGCGCCATCGCCACCGACACCGCGACCTGCGAGATCAGCAGCCGGGTGGTCAGGCTGCCGGGCCGCGACGATGTCACTGGCCCGATCCCATCCGGTACCCGACGCCGCGCATCGTGTCGACATACGGCAGGTCCGCCACCACGGCGAGCTTGCGGCGCAGGTGGCCGATGTGGACGTCGACCAGGTGCTCGTCGCCGACCCAGTCCAGGCCCCAGACCGCGTCCACGAGCTGGCGCCGGGTGAACGCAGCCTTCGGCCGCGCCGACAGGACCTCGAGCAGGTCGAACTCCGTGCGCGTCAGCTCGACCTCGACGTCACGGACCCACACCCGGCGCCCGACCGGGTCAAGGCGAAGAGCTCCGACCACGCGCGGCGGCTCTTCCACCACGCGGTCGGCGCGGGGCCGACGCAGCAGGACCTGGACCCGGGCGACCAGTTCGCGGGCACTGAACGGCTTGGTCATGTAGTCGTCGGCTCCCGCGGACAGGCCGATCAGCTTGTCGATCTCCTCATTGCGGGCGGTCAGGATGAGGATGTAGCAGTCGGACCGCCGCCGGATCTCCTGGCAGACCTGGAGCCCGTCCTTGCCCGGCAGTCCGAGGTCGAGCACGATCACGTCGGGCTGCTCGGCCAGGGCGAGCTCGACGGCGCGGACGCCGTCGTGGGCGACACTGGTACGGAACCCGGCGCGCTGCAGGTAGTTCGCCACCATGCCGGCCAGCACCGTCTCGTCATCGACGACCAGCACATGGGCCGACGCCAAGGCAGCGGATTCACTCATGCGGGCAATCATGCCGCCGGTCCGTCGGGCCGCCACCACGAGCTGCCGTGTTCTACATCGATTCTTCAGAACCCCTTGGGGGTTTCGTTGTGGAGCGCCGGTTGGCTTGAGCCATGACGAGTTCGGGAGGTACCCGATGATGGGTTTCGACGGGATGGGCATGACCGTCCCGTGGTTGTTCGGAGCGCTCGCGCTGGCCGCGATCTGGGCAGGCGTGTGGTGGATGCTCACCGCGATCGGCATGAACCCCGGGCAGCACGGCCACCGGCCACCGCCTCAGTCCCTGCCGGAACGATCGGAACCGCAGACCTGGCAGCAGCCCGGCTTCGCGGCGACGGATGCCGCGAGGCAGCCGACGAGCGCCGAACCGCACCTCGAGGTGCACTCCACCCAGCCCGAGAGCGACTACCGATGACCCAACCGCCTGGCACGACAGGTCCCGCGCTGACCTTGGTGACCGCACCCGGATGCCACTTCTGCGACGACGCACACCGCCACCTCCAACGCTTGATCGCCCAGGGCGCAGCCCTCCAGCTCCGGGTCGTCGAGGCCACGTCCGCCGAGGGGCGATCGCTTCTCGCCGAGCACCGGCCGGCGATGAACCCGCTGCTGGTCGTCAACGGCAGCTACTTCTCCGCCGGCCGGCTCCCACGCCGCAAGCTCGAGGCGTTGTTGTCCGGCACACCGGTGATCGGGGCCGGCCGTGGGTGACCTCCTGACCACGGGCGGTGTCCTGGCTGCGTTCTTCGCCGGCGGCGTCGCCCTGTTCGCGCCCTGCTGCATCGTCTTCCTCGCGCCCAGCTACCTGGCCGCGGCGGTCAAGAACCGCCGGTGGAGGCTCCTCCCGCTGACCTTCGTGTTCGCCGCGGGCCTGGCGTCCATCCTCGTTCCGATCACGGTGGGGATCAGCCTGATCGCCGCCGCGATCGCCAAGTACCACGCGGTCCTGTACTGGGCCGGCGGAGCCCTGATGCTCGTCCTGGCGGCGTTCACGCTGTCCGGCCGGATGTGGAGTCTTCCCCGCATCCTGCGCACCCCCGACACCAGCCGGGGGGATGGCGCCAGCTTCTTCGCCCTCGGCGTCTTCAGCGGCATCGCGTCCAGTTGCTGCGCGCCCGTCCTGGTCGGGGTGATGACCCTGTCCGCACTCGCGGGCAACCCGGTCGGCGGGGTGGGTCTCGGCATGGCCTACGTCTTCGGCATGGTGTTCCCGCTGTTCGTGATGGCGCTGGTCTGGGATGCGACCGGTCTCCGCAGCAAGCCGCTGGTCGCCAAGCCTGTCCGGCTGCGCCTCGGTGAGTGGACGCTGGCCACCAACACCGTCAACCTGTCCGTCGCCGCCGGCTTCACGATCATGGGCGGCTTCATCATCTACCTCGCCAACACCGGCCAGATGACCAGCGGGCCCGAGATTCAGGTCGCCACCGGGCGCGCGCTCGCCGGGTGGTTCGGCTCCCTCGAAGCGTGGCTCAAGCCCGTCCCGGAGCCGGTCCTCGGGCTCGGGCTCCTCGCCGTCGCCGCGACCTTCGTCTGGGCAACCTTGATCGAAAGCCGCAGACGCCAGCCGAACGGTCGACTCCCTGGCCGGGTCGACGACGAGGCTTCGACCCCCGAGCCGTCCGCACCCTGCCACTAGGACCCGGAAGAGACCTCCCATGACACATCCGACTGCACGCCAAGAACTCCACGCTCGCCAGAAGGCAGCCGCCGCAGCCGACCAACGACGCCGTCGCGGCAAGCGCTGGTTCGCCGGGGCAGCGGTCCTCGCCGTCGTCGCACTCATCGCCGGCATGCTGCTCACCTCTCAGGCCACCTCGGCGACCACCAGCAGACCCGCGCCCGACTTCAGCCTCCGCACCACCGCGGATACCACCGTCACCCTGTCCGCCCTCCGTGGCAAGCCCGTTCTCCTCTACTTCAACGAGGGTGCAGGCTGCGGAGCGTGCATCATGCAGATGGGCGAGATCGAGAAGCGGAAAGCGGACTTCGACGCGCTCGGCATCACGGTGCTCCCCATCGTCATGAACACCAGGGCGGACATCGCCGCCGACATGAACCGCTACGGCGTCACGACACCCTTCCTGCTCGATGACGGCTCGGTCTCGAAGGCGTACGACACGCTCGGCAAGGGCATGCACGCCGACCTCCCGGGCCACAGCTTCGTCCTCATTGACGCCGCGGGAGTGCAGCGGTGGTACGGCGAGTACCCGTCGATGTGGCTGGATCCTGCCGGCCTGCTCCGCGAGGTCCGCACTCGCCTGGCCTGAACTCCCGCATCAGTCCAGGACGTCCACGCACAAAGGGGTCCCGATGGGCCGGACGGTAGGGGCCTCTGCGACCGCGCACTCGTGCTCCCGCCGGTCCTGTCGCTCCGCCGGGTCCCTGGGTGATCCGGGCGGGGTCGGCTGGGCTTTATAACAACTTGGTATCGGTGCGCGCATACGATTGCGCAATCGTATGCGCGGGTCGAAACTGGTGCGCGATGGGGCGATGAAGCTCCATCGGAGACGTCAGGGTGGACGAGACGGTGGGCTCCGACAGGGGTCGCCACCGTGCGGGCATCGGGTCGATCAACGAGGTCGAGCCGGATCCACCCGGGTTTCTCCCACAACCGAAGTCCTACGGAAGGTACCCGCATGAATCTCACACGAGCCGCGGTTCTCGCCCTCGCCATCCCCCTGATCACCGCCTGCAGCTCGGCAGCCCCGTCCGCCCCTTCCGGCTCCGCCTCGGCGCCCGCCGGCGGTGGTGAGATCGTGGTCGGCCTGATCACCAAGACCGAAACGAACCCGTTCTTCGTCAAGATGAAGGAGGGCGCCCAGGCCAAGGCCGCCGAGCTCGGCGTGAAGCTGCTCACCGGCGCGGGAGCGAAGGACGGTGACAACGAGGGCCAGGTGACGGCGATGGAGAACATGATCAACGCCGGCGCGAAGGGCATCCTCATCACCCCGTCCGACACCAAGGCCATCGTGCCGTCGATCCAGAAGGCCCGTGCCGCGGGCGTCGTCGTGATCGCGCTCGACACCGCGACCGACCCTCAGGACGCCTCCGACGCGCTGTTCGCCACGGACAACTTCAAGGCCGGCACCCTGATCGGGGAGTGGGCGGCGAAGGCGATGGCGGGCAAGACGCCGGTGATCGCCACCCTCGACCTCGCACCCGGCATCACCGTGGGCGCCCAGCGCCACAATGGCTTCATGCAGGGCATGGGCCTCGCCTCGGGCATCGCGCCGACGTCCACCGACCTCGCCACGAGCAAGGAGGTGGTCTGCTCCCAGGACACCCACGGTGACCAGACCGAGGGCCAGACCGCGATGGAGAACTGCCTGAGCAAGACCGGCGACATCAACCTCGTCTACACCATCAACGAGCCGGCAGCGTTCGGCGCCTGGACCGCGCTGAAGAACGCCGGCAAGGACAAGGACGTCACCATCGTCTCCGTCGACGGCGGCTGCCAGGGCGTTCAGGGTGTCGTGGACGGAAAGATCGCGGCCACGTCGCAGCAGTACCCCCTGAAGATGGCGTCGATGGGCGTCGAGGCGATCGTGAAGTACGCCAAGGACGGCACCAAGCCCTCCGGCTACACCGACACGGGCGTGACCCTCATCACCGACAAGGCGCAGTCCGGCGTCGACAGCAAGGACTCGGCGTTCGGCACCGCGAACTGCTGGGGCACCAAGTAACCGGCCACTCCTGGGCGGCGGCGCCTCCCGGGGTCGCCGCCGCC